>JAUZRG010000158.1 GCA_030950585.1 Mariprofundaceae bacterium
TTCATTGGACAACAGGCAAAGTTCCAGCAGTCGCGATGGGAGTTATTAAGGAGGCATTGTCTCTTGAAAACATCCTGACTCTTAGACTTGCCTAAAGCTTCATGTTTCTGCTGGAGAAATGTTGTTCAAATATGCGACTGAGAATCGCTGGAGCCCAGTGCCGATTGACCAAATCTCAATGAAATTCATGGTTAATGGCATTTAAAAATAGCTGTTTTTGACGAAGGTATTGAGATGTCGAGTACCATTGGTATCATGGTAGCCTGCGTATGTGGTTCAATAAATGCCTCTCCGACCATGCGATAACCCACGCGCTTCAGTAATGTTGTGATCATTGGGGTTATGGGTGCAACCACATGAAAGACCCCATGTACTTCAGCAAAATAAGCAGCCATGAGGGTTAGGCCAGTGGTCAGTTTGGTGCTGCGGTGATCCTGAGCGATACACAATAGGCTAGAGTGCATCAACTGACTGTCTTTCGGAACATGTTGGCGAAAATCGAAATAATCATCAGCGGGTGTGCCTACTGGAGAATCAAGAACCAGACGGAATGCACCGACCACTTCGTCTCCATCAATGACAATCAAATTACTTGTTGTCGGATAAGCATCAAAGCGATCGATGATTCTTCCATCGTGAGTGGGTTGAAGAAGACCTTCTTCTTCAACAAACACTTTGTGGCGAAGTTTATAGACCTCATCCAGCAGAACGGTGGATTTTGCGAGCATGATTTTATAGGCCATACTGTTCTCCTGAAGTTGCGATGGATCTTCCATTGCAAATATGAAATACAATAGAACATGAGCAATGGAAGAACGCAAATTCTTTTTAAATCACCACTTGAAAAAATAGTGGGGTGGCAATATTCTATCCTCAGATAGAAGTATTCCTATTGATTTTAATGCTGATCATGGCGACTTAGCGTAAATAAAAGGATGCTTTTCTATTCGATGATTTCTGCATGATTACATCACTAATTAAATGACTTTTTTTGTCTTGCGGAAAGTTTAACAATCTTTCCTGACACATGGGAAAACACAGCACTTGTCGCATCTGCTGCGTTTAGTGTCCAACCATCTTTTGTTTGCTCACCAACCTTTAAGATTCCTAATTTTTTACCATCAAGAATAATCACTTTTCCTTTTGTAAAGCCCTTGACGATAGGTGATGGTAGGTCTTGTTGTGGTTTAATCATTTTCTGTGGGGTTAGTACCTTGCTGATTTGATTCGTTTTTATGGGTTGAGGCTGAATTTGAGTATAAGTGGGTGCGATGGGTTTGGTTCTTATCACATCAGTTGGGGGTGACGTATCCATGCCAAATATAGATAGAAACAAAGCAAGAGAAATAAATAGAAAAGCTTTTGCAACAGCTATGCGCCAGCGTCCACCATGTTTAGCCTGAAGCCTGCGCACATGCGCTTGATGTTCATTTTTATCAGTAATCATCGCCTGCTGTAGTGATTGAATAGAAGCGTTGTTATCAATACTTTTATTCACGCCATGGTTTAATAAAAAGGCTTTCAACTCCCTGCTGTATAACACCCCACCGATACGCTGACTTTTCAATGTAGCACGGGTAAACACCACTACTGCGGTGATTTCTAAATCTTTGATATATTGTTTAACCGCTAAAACATGTTTGTAATTTTGTCTTATGGGATTTTGAAACGAAAACTTTGAATGTCTATTAAACGACTGTGTCCACTGTTGGTCATTTATTTTGCCAAAAATCCAACCAGCATGTGCCTTGGTTTCAATGATAAAACACCGATCACCAACAATCAGTATATGGTCTATTTGCGTTGTTTCACCATCAATAGGCAATAAAACATCATGAAAACAAGTATATTTTTTCGCATCCAAACGATTTAAAATGCCTTGAACTTTTCGCTCACCAAGCCAGCCAATCATTGTTGGTCGATAAAGTTTAAGACCAATTATAAAAAATAAACACGCGAGAGCAAATACTGCTGTTAGCATGAGTGGATTGAATCGTATGGGCGTAGTTTCATTCTCTTTCCTGTTGGGTCTTTTAAATCATAATGAAGTGATGGATGCTACGAAGATGAATTAAAAGCATAGCGTTGATTCTTTCATAGTTTTTTCTGTGCCCATTGATCAACCTTACTCATAAATTGAAAAGTCTTAGCTCTGATATTTTCCAATTGGGTCACGTTCTTCTTACCATGCAGTGCCATACCACCCATAAAAGCAATGACTTTTCTGGATTTTCCACCCAGACAGGCCAATCGAGAGTATAGATTAGCCGTTTTCTGTGCCTGTTGCGCATTCTGAAAAGAGCTATTACGCATCATCCCCTCAAACAAGGTTCTTTGTAACAAGGCTCTACCCGTCAACAGTTTGTCATTTGGCTTATTTGTAATTGTGTAATGCTGCTTTTCGTGAGGTGCTAGCGAATCCACTGCTTTCAGTTCAATATCTTTATTGTTTTGACCACAGGTAACCTTGTCATTCGCATGATTCCACTGATCTTCAACGGTATCACCAGCAGACTGGCCAAAACTTTGAAATGCTATTTCAGGGTGATCGGATAACCTTTTCTTGTCCGCTTCCCACTGATTTCTGGCTCCTGCTGTTGCCAGTTGTCCAGCGCGTTGCCCAGTCATCCCTATCGCCTGCGCGTAGTTTCCTCCAGCCAGAGCTGCCACCACGGCTAATCGAAAGTTAGCATCCATAGGCAAAGCCTTTAATGACTTCAGCGCAGACAGCGCGACTCGTTTACCCTCTTTCTTGGCAACCCCTTTCAGCCAGTTTTTCAAAATAAGCTTGGTTTCAAACTTGACAGCTTTCAACACAAGTTTACCCATGAATGCATGTGCCTGACGATGGGAGGGCTTGCCTTCCTTGAGCTGAAAGGGAAGTGCCAAGAGCAAACAGACAAGTAGTACGCTAACGATCCATTTCACAGACGGTCTCCTCATCTTTTATTGCATTAAAGCAATAAAAGATCATGTCTCATCATTACTTTGTAGGGAGTACCTTCGTCACTTCTGAACTCATGCCAATTGCGGCATAGATTCCCATCAATCGGTTGCTTATGATACTTGTGATCTTGTTCCCGCCACCGTAAGTACTCATCTCAGACCCTATCTTGATAAGAGTATCTTCATCCGAAGACACCGCAGAAGCAAAATAATTTACGCCGAGACTATAAATATAAACTTTGTTTTTCTCACCCTGAGCTAAACGTCCGCCCAATGCTTGATAGATATCCAGCAGCAGAATACCCATCAACTTTTCGTTACTGCGCAAAGGCAGAATGTTGGCTGCATGCACCAATACCTTACCCGTCTCCAAGTCGAACTCTTTTGCCACTGAGTAGCTGAGGATATTATTCAATGTATCGGGAGCAGCTTTCATGTTTGTGAATACAAACTTCAATTTGGCAGTATCACGGGCGCGCAGAGCATTGTTGATATAAGTCATTGCTTCAGGGAATGGCATTTCCACTTTTCCTGTCAGCGCACCTTCAAAGATAAACTGTTTTTTACAATCGGCGGTTGAGATGATGATATTGTCACCCAACATTTTGCGCACTTTATCACTCAGCCCCATATAGGTTCCGAAGCTCATTTGCAGCGGTTTTACCTTGCTGCCCGCTTTCACATCTTTGAGTACGGCTATCAGGTTTTGCATGCGAGGATCATCTTGGCCGCACACTGTTCCATCAGGAGCCGTTGCAGCTACTTTAGGAGTGGCTGGTGCAGCCTGTTCTGGTTCTGCAAATGTACCTCCTGCAACATCGCCCCATGCTGCATCATCGGCCATGCCGATTCCTGGGGTTAACAGCAAGATGGCTGCGATTATCATGATTGGTTTCTTCATTTTTCTCTCCTTGGTTAGGGCGTACAGCCCTTGATTGTGTAATGTGTTGCATCGTTAAACTTTGCACCCGAATGCATAATCATCAACATGATCTGCACAGGGTCTTGGCGGGTGACATAGCGATCTTGAATGCCGCCAAACAACCCTTTCATCTGTACCACAGTGTAAAACTGACTACTCAGAGTATAAGGGCCACAGTTTTTATTCATTGTTAATTGACCACCAAAAACATTAAACAAGCGTGCCATTGTGTAATCATCCATTCGACCTTGTTTGGATTGGTCTTTTAGCCATGATTCCTCGGGAGGTAATCGGCCTGCTGCTGGGAAGATTTTATTCATTTGATCTCGAACCTTTAAACCGCCAGAACGCTTATAAGGCAGGAGTCCGAACAGATCCACATATTGCTCTATCGGCATCGGTGCAACTCGGCCGTGGCGCATTAATTGTTTCGCCACGGCTGGTTGGTTTTTACGAATGGCACGCGCCATAGCACGATAAAATGCCTCAAATGGCATTGTCGCTGTGCCTACAATCTCACCATCCAATGTTCCCACGGGTTTGCAGTCCAAGCTGCTAATCAACACCTGATCACCAAATAGACTACGGCTCTTTGGCCCCATACCAAGGTATGTTGCTAGGGTCATGCGAATTTGTCCTGTCTCTTGGCCAGAATGAATCGCCTGCACCAATGCGGCTGCATCCGTCTCTAAGCGTGGGTCATCGCCATACTTACAGGCCGATGAAAGAGTAGGATAAATTAGTATGCACAGTAATAAGAATGGCATCATTGTGATTATTTTCATTGGTTTTTCTCTACTTTAGGAGGAAAGGCATTCAAACTATCGGCAAGAACATGACCCAATGGATACACCACTGGCTGCAAATTACTCAACCAAACAATAAAATGACTACCAATAGGCCCCATTTCCTTTTCTGTCTCATGCACAATACTCTGGAATGCGCGGGTTTGACCTATTTCTCCCGAAATCAGTAAGGGTAGCGCAACGACTGCGGCAATAAAAGCAACACGAAGCGTATTGACAATCATTCGGCCTGCGCCAGCAAGCAATGCAACTCCAGCCATGACAGCGATCAAGTTAAGCAGGGCAAAAAACATCGAGAGACCCATCGCGACGGGTGGAATTAGAATACTGCGCACATATTGTTTGCCCTCAACTTCTTTTTCAGCACCATCTTCAAACTGCCCTGAACTGGCCAGTAAGCGAAGTCGTTCTTTTTCCAACGCCTTGGTGACTACTGGCATTAAAATCTGATCCCTGAACTGACGTTCAGATAAACTGATGGATACAGGTGCATGATTTTTATCAAGGTTGAGTGCCTGTTTGAGAGGTTTTTGAATCAGAGCTAAAGCAAGAAATGCCTGTTGGTTCAACATAGGCATCACATCTTCACCCAGATTCTCTTTTGCCTTCTTGATGAAAGCCTCTTTCAATTGACGTGTTAGTTCGCTTGAAACACCGTGAATAAAGCTGTCATGGCTTCGTATGCGATAATTTTTAGGCATGTGTATATCATCAATCTTCAGTTTCTTGCGTATATTATCGGCTACCGCTTTGCTGCTGACAAAAGTTTCCCATGACTCAAAATAAGCACCTTCCATACCTTTTAAAGTGAGCATTTTCTGCCGAAAAAAATCACGGCTTAAATCGTTACAAACAAGGCGGTCAGCTTGCCTTTTCTGAACATAATCATTGCCCTGCATGACGTAGGCCATTTTACCAGAAATACGTTGGCACCAATAATCTGCTTCAACACTGCGTCCGAAGCTGGTCTGCATTTTTTGATGGTAAATATCGTCTACTTTTTTCAGGCAAGTATCACGACCAGACCTAAACTGTTGGCACGATTTTTTGCCTAAAGTGTACTGCTCAAGTCCATCGATGAGACGGTCAAGGCTATCTTCAATGGAGTCACGATTGGATCGCTTTTGAATGTCTCCCCATTGAGTTTTTAATTCCGCGAAAATATCACGCCAGATAGCTTCAGCCTGCTTTGATACCAGATTCAGGTTTTCAACGTAGGTACTATTGGCTTCATTGTATAAGGCCATGTTTTTTTCAATGCTTTCCCTTGCTTCTAAATATGCGGGGTAAGATTGATCTAATGCTTTATTGGCTTTCTGACGTGCAATATGTTCAAGAATTTGATCGGAATTCTGCATGACGGATTGAATATAATCTGGTGTGAAAAAGACCATAAAGCCAAGGTTGGAGATAAACGTTTTAATTGCAGGTTGTTCAAGGTCTTCTTTTTCATACTCGATGCCTTTGAGGACAACTGCATTATTGGCTAGTCCTTTTTTCAAAAGTATCAGGTATTGTGCATGCATACGTTGTTCGGCAGTTGATTGGTCAACAAAATAATTGATCAGTTTTTCCTGACCAAAAAACATCGCAGGAAAGGCGAGTCCTGCAATCAGAAGCAACGCGGGTACGGTTTTCCACCATGCCCGATTCGCAGGAAATTGAACCAGCCCATTGAGCGTATAAAGTAACAATGTAAAACCAATCCCAGAAATACAACGACCTATAAATGAGAGATGATCAAAATAATCGACATCAGAAACCATGATGCTATCAACTAATCGCGCATTAAATGATAATTCATAAATAAGATAAATCGTCTGTGCTGCAAGCAGCAACAAAATCCAAATACGGGGCTTTATTCCTGCAACCAAATTACCTCTCCTTGCTCGCTTTGCGAATACAGTCAGGCTTATGTCACTTATAATGTGTTGGCAAATCAACAACCACAAAATTCAGTCGTCTTGATGATGTACCTACCTGTTGCGGCAGTGATAATACCTTGATCGTCATTCAATGTATAGCTGATCAATCATTCGTATGAGTTGCTCAGTTTACCTGCTATACTTTCCATGTTTCGATAGTCGATATACAGCTTGAAACGAGGATCTATGATTGATGTGATATGTTATTAATTATAGGGTGTTTAGTCGATATATAAGAATCCAATAAGGCTTAAAGGTAAAGTTTTTATATCATATTTGATCGGGTTGAGCATGGGCACTCGAAACAAGATTACGAGATTACTTAGTTAAGACAGTTTCAACTGGTTTAACTTCAATCTCTTTTTCTTTAGAGGTACTCTTTGATTGCGCTTTTTCTTGCAGGTCGATGATATAAGGAGAAGGCTTGTCTGTTACTGGTTGAGCTTGAATATCAGGTAAGTTCATTTTATCCTGACTAACCACAGGGGTAAACTCTTGCTTCAGGCTTTTCGTTTCACCTTTCGTTGTTCGATATAATCCCTTTGCCAATAGGCGGTATTGCTCTTTAGCATGGCATGAATCTGCATCAGAAGGGAGGTCTTGGCCAATTCGTTTTACAAGTGCATCATCACAATTCGATTTACAATCCCCGTTTTGACATAGTTGAGATGAAACAGTTGTTTCCAACTTATCTAAATCCAAAGCCATTGCATTTATTGGCAATAAAATCATTAGAGTCATTCCATATAAAGTATTGATTCTGGTCATGTTTTTTCCTTTTAAACTAGAGTTTTTTCTTTCACGTTCTCACCCTAGAGTTGATAAACCTTAGTGAAAAACAACACACTTTTCCAGTAAGTATTAAAGGAAGAAAAAGATACCTCTTCGTTGACTCACGACATGACTGCATCACTTTATTCTAAAAACAAAAAAACGCCCTTACAAAAAGTAAGAGCGTTTTTTATCATCCTAAAGATGAATTAGCATAAGCTAAATGGGCTGCTTATTTATGAGCACCCAATTTGTCGCGCCAGCCAGCATAAATCTTATCTGCATCAGTAGTGAACGAATCAAATGCACGAGCAAATTCGTTATGTGTTTTTGCATATTCGATAGGATCTGTACCAGATTTCCAGCATTCGTATGATTGGCTAAGAGACTTCGCACCAGCAGCAGGGCTGTCGATGTGACCATAAGCACCACCACCACAAGTGTTGATGACGTTGCCATGACCCAAGTTTTCAAAGAAACCTGGTAGACGTAGTGCA
>JAUZRG010000159.1 GCA_030950585.1 Mariprofundaceae bacterium
CCTAGGAGGCTGTCCGATAATGACAAACCTACTGCGTAAAAGCGGATATTGGTCGGATTCCCACCCCATTATCGTTAAATAGTCCCTGCTATTCGCCTCAAATGGGGCGAAAATTCAACTCAATCTCACTTTCCCTCGCTACGATCTTCATTATCGGACAGCCTCCTAGGCTACTAGAAATCATTTAAAACACTTCAAAAAAATTATGAAACATTGATGTACCATATCTCACAAGCTGACTTTTGGTGACAATGCCTTGTGCTATGCCTTGCCGTTGTCTGTGCCCAACGCATTCAAAAACAAATGCAACGTCTCATCGAACAATATACCGATGAGGATGCAAGCCGTTTGCGTCAAGTCTCCATGAAAAGCGTTGAGCGCATCCAATTTCCCATTTCGATGTTGATCATCACCCTCATAGGTCAATCTATTTTGGATTACCTTCAATACCAAAATATGTTGTTGCAACTAGCCACACCACTGCTGTTATCGCTGGCGATCATCCGTATTCTGATTTATATCTTACGCAAAATCCTCTCACCCAGCCCTTTAGTCAAAGCATGGGAACATATCATTAGTTCTTTTATCTGGATGGTCGTCGCACTGCATTTAATTGGCTGGCTTCCAGCTGTTATCTCAGGCCTTGATGCTGTTGCTTTTAGCTTTAGTGCAACACGTATCTCACTATTACTGATCATCAAACTCATCTTAACCATTGTCTTCTTTTGGATATTGGCATTATGGATGACCTCTTTCATCGAGAAACGCATCAAACAAAGCCAACACCTCAGCCTTAGCATGCAAACTGTTATTGCTAAATTGAGTAAATTCTTTCGATTTGCGATAGCCATTTTTATTGCACTTAACTCAGCAGGTGTCGATTTAACCGCCCTCACCGTATTCAGTGGTGCCGTCGGTGTGGGCATTGGTTTTGGCCTACAACGTATTTCAAGCAATTTTATCAGCGGCTTTATTTTATTGTTTGATCGCTCCATCAAGCCCAGTGATGTGATTAGCGTGCGCGACAAATTTGGCTGGGTGCAAGAACTGCGTGCGCGTTATATTGTGGTTCGTGATCGTGATGGTGTGGAGACCTTAATTCCCAATGAAAATCTTGTAACTTCAGAGGTCATTAACTGGAGCTATACTGATCCTGACATTCGCATGAAAATTCGTGTTCAAATTAGTTATGATGGTGACCCTGAGCAAGCGATGGCACTCATGATCGACTGTGCCAAAGGTTCAGCACGCATTCAAACGGATCCTAAACCACAGGACACGTTTAATAGAATGTGGTGATAATGGCATTGTTTTAGAGTTACGCATTTGGATTATTGACCCTGAGAATGGTTTAGGCTCAGTTCGCTCAGAAGCAAACTTGGCCATTTGGCATGCTTTTAAAGCCGCCCGAATCACCATCCCCTACCCCCAAAAGCGGGATATTCATATCAAAACGGGTTCAATCATCCAAAATCAATAAACGCTTAGCTACCTCTTGGCTAATGCGTTGATTATGGCGGTTCACCTTCCAATGGTCTGGCCGCCAACCTGCCAAAAAACGACTAAAATCAGCTTGAGCCACAGGGAAAAGACCTCGCCACTCTTTTTCCATAGCCACGGTATCAACATCTTTTTTCAATACAGACAAAGACTTTCTCAAGGCTGTGAAATAGGTATCGAGTAAAGCGTCTTCCCATGTCTCTTCTTGCCTTTCATCAAGGCAACTACCGATCAAATATGCCACATCCTTCATGCCACAACCGCCACCCACATACTGAAAATCAACAGCGGCAACGTCACGACCATCATCAGAAAAACAAAAGTTCTCCACCTTGGCATCACCATGAATCAAGCTTTTAAACTGACATCCTTCAAGTTCAGCATCAATGCTTTTAGCAGCTTGCTTCAATGCCGTATTGGGCATGGCTTTCCATTCATCTGGACGTGTTTCCAAATGCCAATAAGAGCCTGTCGGCCATAAACCCTCAGTATTCACACCCAGAAAGGTAGCATGAAAATGTGCCAGCCAACGCAAGCACAAGTTCAACTCATGCTTGTTTAACCATGTTTTTCTTTGCGAAAAACCAGCAGCATCTAAATCCTCTAATAAAATCAAATGTTCTTCACCCAAAGTCGTGGTTTGATAACACCAAGGAGCACGACAACGCGCATCACAATACTGACTAAAGGCTTGATACCAGTGCGTTTCGACTTCATAGGAACGCACCTTGCGTTGATGCGAAAAGTCACTGTGCCAACCGTGTGGATGTCTGGCTTCATCAGGAAAACGGATATGCTTCAGTACCACACTTGGCACAGTAAGCCCTTCAAGCCTTAAGCGAATAATTTCACCATAACCACTCCATAGCGATTGAATGACTTCATCACACTGGCAAGACTTGGCGTTGGTGACCTGTTGTACCCACTGTTGCAATACTTTATTCATGACGATTCTCTTTTTAAAAAAAAGGATGCCAAAGCATCCTTCTAAAAATCACAATTCAATGTTGTCTTGAGTGTAAAATTTCTTTTTTATTTAAATAAACCTTTTAAACGTGTTAACACACTACCTTTAGTTACCTCAGTAGCATTCATCTTTCGATTAAAATATTCAGGGTAAAGTGAATTTTCTTCTGTCTCAATACGGTGCGCCAAACGCGCTTCCAACTCCGCAACATCCATCAAAAAGATATTTTTGTTTCTCCAGCCAGAGTCATACTTTGCAAAAAAACTAACCACCAATTCAGTCACTCTGGTCATATCTTCATCAAACATGGTCAAAAGCTTTGCTAGCTTCGGATCTTTTTCTGCTTCTTCTCTTAAAAAAGGGTATAACTGAGCATCTTCAACGCCTATATGCGAAAAAAGCCTTTCTTTTGCAGCTTTTAAAAGTTCAAGTTGTTCTTCTTTATCCGAAGAGTTTTGGAGCAAATCAAGCATGCGTTTTAGTGCTGCATGATGTCCTTTCAGTTCTTCAATAAGATGTGGCATATATATTCCTCATTCCTCTAAAGCATGTAAGGTACTTTTTTAAAACATTCGTGCAATAGGGAATAATTATAAATACGTTAAAATAACCTCATTAAAACATATTTTCAATGCCCATTAAAGTACATTTTTCATTTAAAAAGGACTTCTAAGCATTCTCAATGCTAAGCTTCTGAGCTAATTTAAAAATAAGGAATAAAATTGTCTGATCCCCTTTCACCTAGTCCAGAAATATGCCAGCACATTGCTCAATACCTGAGCGATCAAGGCTATTGTATTTTAGAATCCGCAATGCCAAAATCGATCACAGATATGCTTTATCAACGCATCACCACAATGCGCAAAGAAGACTTTTTCCAAGCGGGGATTGGCCGAAAGAACAACTTCCAAGTCGATCAACAATACCGCACAGATCATATTCACTGGCTACACCAAGACCAAGCTTCTGAAGCTGCTTATCTAGCATGGATGGAAAGTCTACGCTTGGGCTTAAACCAAGCCTTGTTCATGGGACTTTTTGATTATGAAGCCCATTTTTCCCATTACGCCAAAAGTGATTTTTACAAACGTCACTTGGATGCCTTTAAAGGCAATACCAATCGAATCTTAACCACCCTGTTCTACCTCAACCCACAATGGGACAAACAAGATGGTGGCGAACTCTTGATGTATGAAAACGACAAAAGCCAAATACCACTACACACGATTATGCCAAATATGGGCACGTTAGTGATTTTTCTCAGTGACCAATTTCCACACGAAGTTTTGGCTGCCCAACAGGATCGATACAGCATTGCAGGATGGTTTCGTGTGAAAGCTACGGGCGGTGTTTTGGATCCTGCATACTAAGTGATGAACAGGTGTTTTCAGCTCCGTGGCTCAACCCATCGTTGGCTACTGCTGGGCAATAAAAAAAGCTAAAAACAATCCGCCCAAGCAGCTCATCATGCACAAGCGTGGGAATACAACCGCCTCGTCTCCTTTATCGCTGTGCAGGCAGAGGACATCATGAAAAACTAGTTTTGTGTGATCATCGCCGCTAACGTTATGCCAAGGTATTTTCAATACCTTAATCCAAACATCTAAAAGGATCACTCATGGGTTTTTTTGATAAAGTCAAAGCAATGAAGAATGCTGTGACAGGCGGCGCAGCGAAAGTTTATCTGGATTGTGATAAATTAAGCTACGACGAACCGTTTAAAGTCGTTGTTCGCGCACAAACAGCTGATGCAAGCGTAAAAGTGAGTCGCGTGTATCTAAATATCATTGGCGAGGAACAAGTAAACGTCCCTGATGTGGATGTTGTGTATGATAGTGATGGTGATGGACAACGCAGAGTAGAAAATGTTCGTGCCTCTGTACGCACGGTTGAACTTGAAATCACAGTTGCTGAAGGCCAAGAGCTTGAAGCTAATGAATCCTATGAATGGGAAGTTGAAATTGAGCTGCCCACCCATGCACCTTCTATTTATGATGGCCGTTTTTGCCAACATGGTTACCGTGCCTTTGCCGCACTAGACTGCTTTGGTAATGATCCAGACTCAGGTTGGATTGAACTACACGACTAAGCACCACACAATGATAAAACATAAAAAGTCTTTTGTTTCTAGTCCCTTCTCCCTCTGGGAGAAGGGACTAGAATGAGGGAATAAAAATCAATCGTTTTTGATAAAAAACCTTAACCCCACTCTTTTAATACTGCTAATCTTCATGGGCTAAGGTTGATTGATTCAACGTCTTCTGCCTGCTCTTCCAATTCGGTACAAATTGCGTCATCAAAGCTTTGAAATGTGCATTGTGATAACGCTCATGCAGATGGACAAGCTCATGCACCACAACATATTCCAAACATTCGGGTGGTTTTTTTACCAGCTCAAGGTTTAACCAGATTCGCCGTTGATCAATATTGCAGCTACCCCATTTGGTCTTCATCTTTTTAATTCCCCATTCATCGGCATATTTACCAATGATGGGTTGCCATTTATCCAGCAATATCGGAATAAGATATTTCAGTTCTGCACGATACCAAGCGTTTAATAGCTTCTCTTTGCTTGCGATAGAAGCCGATGCTTTCACAAACATTTTCAGCTTACCTGATTTTAAGCGCGTCACTTCAGCTTTGCCTGCCCGTTCAATTAATTCAAGGCGATAGCGTTGGCCTAAAAAGTAATGGCATTCACCTGAAACATAGGTTCTTTCGGATTGCCTTGGCTGATCTTTAAAGACTTGCTGCTTCTTTTTGATCCAGCTTAGTTTTGATACAATGGCTAAACGCACATGGTCATCGCTCACATGTTTGGGCACAGACACGCGCACATGACCATTGGGCGGATACACGCCTAAATGCATGTTTTTAATCTTCTTGCGCAAGATTTTAATCTCAATGCCACTGACCGTTATCATCGTTTCTTGCATCACGTTAATCATATTCACACTGGTTTGTCACAAGTTCCATCACGTCTTTTAGCTCAAATTGATAATCACCGAGGCCTTCTCTTACAGCATGCTCAACATCACACTGCTTAAAACGGTTTCTTTTCCAGTCTGCCTTTTTGGTGTCGCGAATAGCTGTATCAAGGCGAGTCACCAGCTCCTCATTATAACCTAAGTTATATCATACAACTCACATTGAGCACCCTACCCTCTCCATGACAGGTTACTTGTTGAAAAAACGACCTACTTTCAATCACTTATTTCAACCTTGTTTTCTAATACGATCTGTTTGATAAAAAACATCAGATCACTGGGGAACGGACTTAAGCCAAGTCCCCCCACTACATTTACCAAGTCAATGTGCCAGCTGCGGGTATAATCGACCCTGAAGCATTGACATCAACCACCAACGTCCCTGTTGCCACGCCTGTGGTATCGACAAAGACAGAGTAACTGCCATCACCATTATCTCGGGCGAGTACGCTGGTTCCTGTGCCTGCGGGATCAATGCTGGTGAGAGATTTGAAAACCACACCTGCGGCTGATCCTGTGCCAATATCAACAAAGACCCGTTGGCCTGCACCGATATTTTTACCACCGATGGTCACCTTCACTTTGACTTCTTGTGCGGCCAAACTTCCCACAATCGTGTTTATAGGCGTAACATTGATGATTGGGGTTCCTGTGAATGAGAAAGGACGCATGTAGTGATAACCCATATCCACTTGCCCAACATCTGCGCCACCCACTTCATTGGTGGTTTCACCATTGCTATAGACAATACTTGCAGCCTGGCTACCTGCATCAATAGGGCTAGAGGGTGAAACAAGGGTTTGATTAAGGAAGAAACCACGTTGGAAATTAGGGTTCACACTAATGTCAGTCGAAGCAAGCATGCCTTGACCCACATCATTGTTATAGGCCATCGCGATCGTGAGCATGATACCAATATAAAAGGAGTCATTATAACTTTCACCCGCATTAATCGCCGCTTCCACCGTATTATCTTCATTGAACCAGAAAATATTATCATGCACCGATGGCGTAGAACCAGCCGAAGCACCACTTTCAAAATAAGTGATGCCACCACCTGCACCCACACTGTTCACTTGGTTATAGGCAATCGTACTACCTGAAACGACTGAATTTAGTGGATCATGCAACTTGATACCACCGCCCGCCACGCCCGCCACATTGCCTGTAATTAAATTATTGAACATCGTCACCATATTCGCTGGGGTTTGCACGTAAATCCCACCCCCATATTCTTTGGACTCATTGCCTGAAATAATAGAATTTTTCACAGTAATAACATCCACACTGCTCACAGGGGCTAGCACCATGCCGCCACCGCCACGCAAGAAAGTACCCGCTGCACCATTGGATTTATTATTACTTACAAAAGACTCCGTCATAAAGAACGAGCCTTTCACAAACAGACCACCACCACTATTGGTTGCTGAATTGCCTGCAATCAACGTATTTTGATCCACCACTACAGTATTACGCAAAGAGTTATTCACATACACACCACCCGCATCACTGGTACTTGCATTATTAACCACATCACACATGTGCAGGCCGCCATCACTTAAATCAAAACGAACGCCTCCACCCAAAGCGGCACTGCCACCTGTCATCACAAAACCCGTGAAATGAATATTGGTTGAATTACCTTCCACCATCACAGGTCTACCCACGGTTGTCACCGCAATGGTGGAAGTTAGTGGTCTTGCCGTATGAAAGGTTGTGGCACTGACCGAACCCACCAACTGTAAATGATTGCGCGCATTAATGATGATCGGTGCATAACTTCCTGCTCCCACAAGAATATACGTGGCATTCGTTGCGATCGAACCATCAGGTGCAGCAGCTAAACCCGCTGTCAGCGTTTGTTTGGCCAAGACCCAACTTGCACCCGTATAAGTATCACTACCATTGACTGCATCTACATAGACAACTGTGTTGGCAATAAATGCCGACTGACCTCGAAAGACTTCGGTGCCATCGCCAATGCCATCTCCATCGGTATCGGCGGACAAAGGATTTGTACCCAAATTTGTGTTTGAAACAAAGATTCCTGTACCTGTTTCTGAAGAGGTGAATAAACCATCTTGATCATGATCAAGCTCTGCCACAATAGGGTTTGTACCAAAAGCCAGTTCCGCACTATCACTCACACCATCCCCATCAGTATCATCGGTGACTAGACCCCAGTTTAAAGTAGACCCTGCCACCACGGTGCTTTTACCTAGGCCATACAAAGGTGTTCGACTTGCACCTGCAATGGTCACATTGGAACCTGTGCCCGTTAAATCAATATAACGCCCTGTGGTTGGGGTGGTTTCAAACTTCAAATTATTGAATGTTGTGGTGGTATTGGCCAATGCAAACGTCAGAGCTGTTGCGGTTGGCACATAGTTTTTAAGAATTGTATTATTAAATAACGTGACAGGCGCTGCCGTAATATTTAACAACACATTATCAATCAAAGCATTATCAATATTTAGGCCACCATTTAGCGTGACAACAGCACCATTACCGATCATGTTGCCTACAGTCGCTGCGGGAGAACTCAATACCCCATTGAGCGTCACATCAGAATGAATGGTCATGCTACCTTGGTTATCAATCGCAGCGGAAATATTGCGTATGCTCGCGGTGCCATTGGTTGCAATCGTACCTTTATTAACCAAAGTTCCAGCACTTACGATTAAGTTTGCAGAATTGAATGATGATGTGAGATCAATCATGCCATTATTGATGAAACCATTGGCTATGGTTAAGGTTGTCCCTGCAAGAGATCCTGAGATCGTCACACTTGAAGCCGCGACATTGCTAAAAGCACCATTCATGGCACTACTACCATCCACTTGAATCACACCTTGATTGATCACAGCAAGATTTATTGTTTCAGAATTAAGATTTAAGGTACCTTGATTTGTGAGGATGCCTGCACCATTAATCAACACTGTACCCGTAAAGGATAATTGAACGCTCCCTGAAGGGTAAGTAATATTGTTAACAAGCTCAAGCGTAGACGTACCTGCAAAATCAACCGTACCCGCACCCGATAACACCGTTGCTGTTCCAAATTGAGTCAGACCGTTGTTAATTTTAAATGTACTCGCAGTATCTACAGTCAGCGTACCCAACGTGTTGATAAAGGTTTTAGCCGTATTATTGAGCGTGGTATTGTATTGAATCCACATCAGACCTTGATTATCAATGCTCGCATCAAAGGTGCGTGTACTGGCTGAGCCTGAGGTTTGGATAGTTCCCTTGTTCAACAAGATTCCCGTACTCACAGTCAAGTTGGCCATATTCCCCGTTGAGGTTAAATGAATCGTGCCTTTATTGGTAAAGCCACTAACCACCGTCAACGTTGTGCCTACGGCTGTCCCTGAGATGGTTAAGGTCGATGCAGCAGTCGTACTCAGTAATGCGTTGAATGTAGAATTTCCCTCAACGTTAACCACAGCCTGATTAATCAAGGCCGTATTGACGGTTTCATTATTAAACGTCAATGCACCTTGATTGGTCAAAGTTCCTGCACCATTGATCGTGACCGTACCGCCAAAAGATAGTTTTGCACCAATGGCTGGATAAGTATAATTACTCACCACATTTAACTGATGTATTCCCGCTAAATTAACCGTACCTGCACCCAATAACTGTGTGGCGGCACCAATATTCGTTGCACCACCATTAACGGTTAACGTCTGCGCAGCAAGAACATTTACCGTGCCATTTGTGGTGATAAAAGAACCACCTGCATTGTTAATCGTTGCACCATACTGAATCGACATGGTGCCTTTGTTATCAATGGCTGATGAAATATGGCGTGTACTGGCCGTACCTGAAGTACGAATCGTACCCCAATTCACTAACACACCAGAAGTCACCGTTAAATTAGCAAAATTTAATGTTGAATTTAAATCAAGCATACCATTATTATCAAAACCCGCAGCAACCGTTAATGTCGTCCCTGCGGTGGAACCTGAAATGGTTAAACTTGAGCCTATCATATTATTCAAAGCAGCTATGCTGGTCGAGGCAGACACAATAGGTTGATTTGTGGTCACAGGAATATACACAGCCGAAGAAACACTGGGAACAGTGCCCACATCCCAGTTCGTCGCCACTGCCCATGCCGTATCTGTGACACCTGTCCACACATGGGTTGTGCCCAGCGGCGCAGGATTGGTAATATTGCTAACACTGACGGTTGCCGTCGGCACAGTTGCAGTCGCATTGACAGCACCACTGCCATCATTGGCTGTCACAACACAATGAATGGTTTGCGTGACATTTGATGCAAGCACCGTGTACGTACTCGCTGTTTCACCCGCAATTGCCACAGTGTTCACATACCATTGATACGATAAAGTCACAGCATCCGCATCAATATCATTCGTGGTTGTACCACTAAGCGTCAATACCGTGCCCACAACTGGGGCTGTTTGCACAATCACTGGAGTCGCTGTGAACGTAGGCGCATCATTAACGGCCGTCACCGACACACTTAGCAATGTTGAACCCACAGCACCTGCGGCATCGGTCACTTTCACATTCAAACTATCTGTACCGTTAAAATTCGCATTGGGGGTGTAACGAACAAGCCCCAAAAGACTGATTGTTGCTTGACCATTGGCAGGTGGTGTTTGAATCGCATAAATATGGGTATCGCCAATATCAGGATCATTTGCGAGCACTTGTACCGTGCCATAAACATCTTCTAAACTCAGTAGCGTGGGTGCAGTCGGGGCTGGTGCTGCATTGGCAATCACATGCACTATCCGAGAAATGGGCTGAGCTGGATTACGAGCAGCATCACTCACATGATAAGTTAAGGTATAAGTACCCGGTACAGCGAGATTGACCACACCTGTGACCGTCGCAACCAAGTTTTGATCCACATTATCAACAACCGATGTGCCCGCATCGTTAAAAGGGTTTCCTTGTACCATACTCACAACACTTGCGCCCAATAGCGTGATCACAGGTGCGGTATTATCCACCACCTCAATCGTACTTGTTTGTGTTGTCGCATTGCCCACAGTATCGGTAGCCAAGAAAGCCACTGTGTTGATTCCCAAGGGAAAAATCGCAGGTGCATTATGGCTAACAGCACTCACATTGGGCTTATTATCTGTCACGGTTGCCGATGTGAGAAAGGCAGCAATTAAAGCATCCGTTGCCGCTGTTCCTGCGGCGGAAGTTGCATTCACCACAAGAGCTTTGGGCGCGTTGATAATTGGTGGTGTGATGTCCATAGCGGGTGTCACGGTCATGGGTACACTAATCGCCACTTGCGTATCTGGGCTGAGGGTTTGTTGGCTCGTACCTGTATAAAAAACAGTGCCTGTTCCCAAAGGGCCGTTAAACGCTTGTATGGTGAACTGACGCAAATCACCAGCGGGCACTTGATATGTTTTTTGAATCACCGTACCGGGCGTGACATTAAACACATCATAAATGGTGACCATATCAATGCCTGTGATTGTAATTGTAATTGAAGCCACGCCCAGAGAAACAGGGGCTGCTATCGCCTCAAGAATAGCAAGCTGAAGCATATAATCCCAAGTATTCTTTGTGGCCACAGACTGACCCGGAACTTGTAAGGATAAATTCACTTGAGATAATTGAGAGTTATCGGATGACGTTGGGTTACAACCCGTCAATCCAATGCATAACAACACAATCAATGTATAAACCACAGATCTCACACCATCATAACACATCATCAGGCCATCCTTTTTATGCTTTTTGCCCATACTAAAAGATACAGGATAGCCACTTTACACGAAATAAGCAAAGTGTGCAGACAGCACTTATTCACTCAGCTTTTGGGCATGAAACAATGATTTCTGTTCATGTTTTCCAGCTATCACTCGAAATAACGTCAAATAACCATCACTTGGCCCTGACTCACGTATAAAACGAATCACATAATCACCTTTGGGCAAATCTTTATCCAGCACCACAAAAGAAGCGACACCACCGCTCACTTTTTGAGCATGACTATTTAACACAATAGAACTTTCAGTGTGATCTGGGCTTAAATCAAAACGACGGTTTAAAAACGTCCAACCTTGGTTAGCTCCTTTTTTACGTTTTCGCTCAGCCTGAACCTCTACTTTTAAACGAATATTTTTTCGATAATATTTCGGTGGATAAAACACTGCTGTCAAAACTTCACGCTCTATTGATCGTTTCTGATAATGAAATTCAATGCTGCGGCGATCAAAACGATTGGCCAAGCGTTTTTGATAACTTTCTTTTTCAGGCGTGGCATAATTGACCAAGGCTTGAAAGTCTCCTCTTGTTTGCAAAAGAAGTTGGTGTCGTCCTTTTTCAACGATGGGTAATTGTCTTTCGATGCTATGGCCTTTGAAAGAAAATTGATCAACCAGTCGTTGATCCACATAAATGGCAACTTGCTGCTCTTTTTTTCTCGGATTCAACAACACAACACTGGCTCTGACATGCTTTTGACCGACCTGACTATTAAATTGAAGTTGAATGTTTTTATTTAAAGCAATCGGACGAAACACACTGCCCACAGCCTCACGGCGCACTTGTTGATCAACATCACGTTTTAAGAGTAAATACCGCGCCTTCCATAAACCTTTGGGGTGAAATTCTTCCCAAACATAATGACCTTGCATCAGGTCTTGATTCTCAATGGGTGGACGGGTTTGCACACGAACCATCTTTGTTCTGGCCTGTTGGAGCAAATGCTCATAGGCAAGTGGACGTACGAGAAACCAGCCTCTTTGCTCCCCTTCTTGTGCCACAAACCATTCATAATCTTTCGGCACACGCAAGTGACGTATCAAGGAATAAGGGCGGCTATACATCGCAACCCACAAAGGCGAGTTTGATTCTAAGTGCAATCGTTTTCCCTTGTTCTTGATCGAAAGATAACGATTCACAGGTTCTGATAGGGTTGAGAAGACTTCAGCACCTAAGGGTCTATCATATTGACTACGTCCAACATGAATGGGTACTTCGCCTCTTTCAAGCGTCTGACCATGATCATCCAAGATAGACCATTTAAGCACTTGGTTTGATTGCTGAGACATGGAACGAATCATGAAACGTATTGGTGTTGGTTTGCTTCTTTCATGCTCAATCGCAAAGTCAATCGCTTTACCCACATCCACTTGATACATGCGCAAATATTTGGCTTCTGGGGTAATCTCTTTCCCTTCTTGATACACACGAATCAACATCGGTTGCCGACTGATCACTTCCAGCAAGCCAGCTTCTAGCTTAAATGTTTTTGTGCTTTTTTTACCATACCAAATCGTGCTAAATGATTTTTTATCCTCTCTTTTTTTTCCATACCAACGGTATTGAATCTTTTTATTTTGTGTATTATCAAACATAGGCAAAGGGATTAATTCTAAACGAATATCCCCCCCTTGGTGAATGGGAATGGTGCCATGAAAGCCATCAAACACCAATAATCCTTTTGGCATCACATCATCGCCAACCGTTTCAATTTCATCATATTGATCAATATAGAGTGGACGCACCTCATAATGCTCACCTTCCACACCTGTTGGGCCTAGTGGACTCAAGTAATTTTCTAATAAATGGTGTATTTCTGCATCTTTCAAAAGCAAAATAGGGTATAAATTACCTGAAGCTAAGCGTTCTTTTTGTTTTTTGTGAAGTCGTTTCCAAAAAAAAGAAAATTTATGTTCTGCAACGGGCGAAGGCTGATAAAGACGGGCATTCACATCCACAATACCTTCATCCTTTTCATGCAAACGCAAACGAAGACTACGAATACTTTTTTGCTGCTCAAGGTTGATCACCATAATTTGTCCGCTGGTTGGGTTAAGGTTGGGATCAGCATAAAAATATTTATTAGGTTGTGGGTTTTTATCTGCATCTTCATAATCTAAAATACGTGCACGATGATGATAAATATGCTCAACTACGACTTCATCGTTTTTATCAATAATTTGATATTCAAAAGCATAATGCCATGTTTCTCCACGACCTTGTGACTGTCGTAAATTGGCATGACTAATCACCCGAATCATGTGATCCACATCATTTAATGGAAATTCAGTCCAGCGATCTTTTCGGATCAGGTAAGACAAGCTTTTTTGAGCACTTTCTAAACGCTCAAGGTGACCATGTTGTTGCCATTGCAAAGGATGTTGTTGCCATGCTTGCACATACGGCCAACCGTAATAAAGCATGCTTAAAAGCATGATGAGCACCACCAAACGGTTGAGCCAAATCATGGTTTTTCTCCAATATGTAACCAAGCAGAGCGCGTTTCCACAAAACGCTGCAATGCTTTTTCCACATCATCAACCTTTTCAATATACATTTGTTGATCACGACGTATTGGCATCAAATTCACAACCCAATAAATATATTGATGATCGCTAATAATCAAAAAGGATTGGCGTGAATTCGGATCTAAAACCCGAACCACTTGATAACGTCTCGCAGCATGCAAAAACGCTGATAAATTCACAATATCTTGCCGCTTCATGTATTGGTCGAGATGATAATGCATCTTTTCAGGCATCGTATGTGCGGGTTGAATCGACGTGACTTTGGGTTGCACATATAGCAATAAATGCTCATTGAGCGTGGAAACATGCAAGGCATCAAATTGATCTTGCTGCAAACGGTTATCGGTTTGCTGTCGGTAGCCAGCACGGGCGCGAGGTGAAAGCCAAAGAATCATAAACTCTTTGTTTTTAGACTGACGCAAATACAACGATTGCGGCACATTACCCACCTCATAACCTGCGGTCGCCTTAGAACCATTCACAAACTGCACCTTTAAGCCATCTTCTGCCATCATAGCCAATAAGTCTTGTGCTTGCGGACTTGTGGTCTCAGCGGACATAGAACCATTGCTAAAAGACACCAGAGCATTGCCTTTTGGAATAGGTGCATCCGTGCGGTAACCAAAAGCACGCGAATGAATCACAGTCATGGGCTTATCTTTCATTTCTCTCACCACAACTTGATTGATTAAATTAAACAAATTGGCTTTATTGCGCAGCTGAATCAAATCACTACTCCCATCCAAGTTGGCTCTGGGGTGCGCACCACCAATGAGCAAAGCTCGTGCTTGTAAACGCTCAAATAAAGTCACGCTATATTCAAAGCTATTGAGCTCAAACAAAGGCCTTGGTACTTGGATCATATACGGCGAAGCATCACCCAGATGAAAAACAAAGGTTCCCCAGTAACGCTTTAAAGACGTTTCTGCTTGTTCGCGCAAAATCAAATAGTCAGTGTCCGTTTGACGGTGCCGATAACGCACAATCTCATAGCCTAAAACGGATGCTGAACCTGTGGCTGCACGTAAATCCAGTAAACCTTCAGCTGTCCATTCGCCTTGTTTATATTGATCTCTAGCCGCACGTAACATGGGTGATACCACTTCAGCATCAAAAAAAAGTAATTCCTCATCTTTGGCTTTTTGATACGTATGAGATCCTCGTGCAGCAATACGATCCTTATTGGAAAGCAGCCAGTTTTGCAGGTAACCATCAATGCGCTGCTCATGCACTTGCAAAGTCAAAGCCTTAGAGCGTAAGGATCTTGGCAAAATAAGGCGCATATCGGCCTCGTTAAGAAATAGTTCGGCAAAACCTTGTTGGCTTTCTTCTCGCAAACTATTTTGCATGGGTGATTTGTTCCAGAAAAGTTGAAACTCAGCCACTAAACCTTTTAGCAAAACCATATTGAGTTCAGGCGGAAGGGAATGCTTTATCCAGAGACTTGAGTGTAAACGAGCTTCTAAGCCACCACCATGATCACGTTTTACATCGCGCATGCTATGCCGTGACTCTTGCGTATAGCCGCGTATTTGCAACACATTGCTTTGCGCAAAAACATAGTGAAACAATTGAAAGAAGCTGTGGCGTTGTTTCAAAACATCACTGGATCCATCTTGATTTGCCTGACGTTTTGCACCACTCACAGCCAAGGCTTGCGCCCCCATCGTTTGAAAAAACAAACGGCTTGCCTCTGTGCTACCTCTTTCATCCATCGATGCAGGCGCTTCAATCAACAAAGAAAGCTTCGCTTGTGTATCCAACACATAAATGCCCCGACTTTCATTCGGAAATTGATGTTTAAGATAAAGATAACGCTGCTCGACCCACGACACATCATAATGTGCGGAAGCCAATAAACCTTGCGCCCGTGATAAATCATGCACATCACCCTGCTGTAAATAAAGTTGCAACAACTGCAAGGCTCTTTTAAACAAGGCCAAATCACGCGCAGAAGCTTTCTTGAGACTCACTTGCGTATGCGTGGCATATAACTGAACTTTATCTGCGCGCAACAATTTTTCTAGTGTACTGCTTTGATGCACCAGCACTTGAGCGGCTTGTGGTATTTTCTTTTCTTCAGAAACCCACCAAAGGCTGGGAGCTAATGTTAACAAAAAGCCAAAAACGCTAGCCAGTAAGACGGCCAATAGCGATGTTTGTAAAGTCGCCCTTGTCATGCGAGCAACAATACCTAAGTCATGCATTTTAATTGCAATCAATGTTGCCAACAAATAACCAAAACCATAGGTATCGGTTGCTTTTACTTCAGGCCAATAATGTAAAAGAACAAAGCCTAAAATCATTTTATATGCAAAACTAATATTGAAGAAAAACAAAGTTTTACGGCCACGTTCAATATTCATTTTTGCCAACCAAGGTGTCATCAGCAACAGCGAAGCCAGCCCTAAGATCACAAAAGTTTCTATAAAGGTACTCAATATTTTTTCAGGCTCAAACCACTGCAAAGCCAGCAATGAAGGAATCAGAATACCATTAAAGTCCCAGCCGTAACGCAAGTTCATCCGCGACGCAATCAAGGCCGTGATCACCAAAATAATATAAGCCTTCGGACTGGCTTGAATAGAGGTTGCCATTTCTTCGTAAAGATAGCTCAAACTACCAAGGCTAAAGTTGGTATAAGCCAACAAGAAAAAACGAACAATGATGTAAGTAACCGAAATAATAATAATGAATGGTGGTAAACCACGCACAAGACCTGTCTTCCAAAACTGATTGGCAATCAAGGCAATAATAATTAAACCAAAACTATGTAAATGATCATTATAATCGAACTGCATATGATAAGTAGCGTTGATCCATGCCCCAAAAAAAGGGAAGACCCCCATATCAAAGACAATACGAACTGCAATACTCACCAACATCAGAATGAAAAAACGATCCCGACCAAAAGGTGTAAACCAAAACCCATAACGTGCCAAGAAGACGGCAAAGAACCACACAAGCCCATAAGTGACAAAAGCTTCGATCAAAATAGCAAAGGCACCCCAAGGTTTTAACAATAACAAAGGCACGATATAACCCGGAACCACAAGCCCCGATAACACCCAACCAAAGCGCAAGTTAAAAAACACCACCACAAGCACACCAATCCAGACCGTTGTGATCACTGAACTGGCTAAACTTCCCTCAGGAAAAATGTTTAAAAACAAGCTATCTATCATCATGTCTCATTTTTGATCTTCTTTTATCACTAACACGCAAACTGACGTAACCATATTTTCACCTTAAAACCCTTACCCACTTGGCTTTGCACATCTATTTTACCCTCCCACAAAGACACATACGAAACATAACGACGCAAGAGGCGGTACTGATCTGTTTCGGGTAGTTCTTCACCATAGAGATAAGCTTGCAAACGATCATTGGGAATGCCAAAGCCTTGATTATGGCACTCATACAGCACCCCACCATCATGATGACTTGCTTTGATACTTAATTGAGAGTTCTCCACAGCATCATCCAAGAAAAGACGGAAAAGATAACTGAAAAGCTTTTTCAATTGTTCAGATTCAGAAAAAACCAAATTCAAATCAGAGACATGCACGTTTAAAGCAATATCCTTATCCTCAACATGACGACTCAGCCTAGCCAAGGCATCTTGCAAACAAAGGTTGCTATCAATGGGAAAAGAAAGCACAGATTTTTCATTCTCATCGACACGCAACATTTTTTGCGTTGCAAAAACCATTTTAGCAATGTGACGTGCATGATGAAAGCCATGCCGTTGCTCAGCATCAGACGTTTTTAAAATAGTGTGCATGTCCTTGGCTTGTTTTAAGACATGCTGATTCGTATGCATCGCTAAATGCCACTTTAATTTATTTAGATTTTCCTCTTTTTGTTCATCATGAAATTCAAAAATCATACCCTTCACTTCATCTTGAGGACTTGAGCTAACCTGTGCTTGATGCTCGTTACCTTCATTGATCAATGCATGAATAGAAATCATCATATTGGGTGCGATACCCTGCAAAGCATCCGCTTTTAAATGCACGCTTTGATGATCTAAAATGACATGGCGTAACGTTCTCTGCGCTTCAGCCAAAGTCATACCCGTGGTTGCCATCAACATGCTTAAAGCACTTTGTTCAAACAAATTAATACTGGTATCTTGAAAAATAGTTTCTGTATTTTTATTCACTTGCATCACATGACCAAATAAATCATACATCATGACAGACTCATCTAAGCCATGCAGCACCTGTTCTAAGGTTAAAAGCTTTTTCTCCATCAACAGCAATGTGCTCTTCAAAGAGGAAAACAAGCTATTGCCAACTTCCAAATTCATATACTGACTGACAACCCGACGGCCTGCGCGTTCGCTAGATTGATACTTTTCACGGTGATAAAGAAGCTCGGCAATTTGCTGAGCATAGTTTTTAACCAAACGGTAAAAAGAAGGTGTTTGCTGCATGCTTTTTTCACCAACACCAAAGGCCCAGAAGCCCATCACATCACCTGCAAAAATCAATGGTGTTAAAAATTGAACCTCACCTTCCTCAATGTTTTTAAAATAGGGTTTTTCAACACGCAATGGACCATTCTCGGCAATAGCTGTGCTATAAGGAGTGCGCTCATAATCCCGTCTTGGTTCTGCTAAATCGTCTAAATGGCAATGCAAGGATGCCACCTCATGCACACGGTGATCACCTGTCACTCTTTCAAGAAAAATAATACGGTTTAAATCTAAGGTTTGATTGACCATATTAATAATTTGCACCCAATGTTCATCTGAACTGTAAAAGTTCTTTGATGCAAATTCGTTGGTTAATTTAGACGAAGTCTTCAAAAGCAAATACTTCATCTCTTTTTCCTTTATTGTATTTTGATAACGAGCCAAGCCAAAAAGAATCAATAATTGTGCAGCAATCATTTCAGAAACAGGAATCCACACATGCTGATATGAGAGTAAGAACCATGCTAAACCAAGGTAAGCAACAATCATGCTAAATGTGAACATACCAATCATCGCATGGTCTAACCATTGGTATAAAATCAAAACAAGGATCACCAACACACACAATAAAACAAACAAATAGGACTCTGAAGTAAACACAATCACTTGGTCTGTTAATAAGGTGTGCAACGCAAAACTTTGATATTCCAAAAGAGAAAGCGTTTCTTCGTGATGGCTAATGGGTGTATGTAAGCCAACCATCGCACGTTGATCCGATAGACCAACCAAAACACTTTTACCTGTCACCATCTCAGCAATAAGACCGCCCTCTAAAACACGTTTAAAACGAATTTTAGGTAACTGATAAGATCGCATGGTAAAATTGATGTGATACGTTGAATGATCCAAATCAGACAGGTCGCGTATGTTCGATGCCACAAGAGATTCCAATACAGGGTATGCAACCCCCTTCACCTCAATCTCCGTTTGCTGCGTTCGATACACCCCCAGCTGACTTTCTGGAATACTCACAATACCAATATGATGCTTTAATAAATCTAAGTGGCCTGACAAAGGTTCCAGAATCTTTTCACTCACATTCATCGCACTTGATAATAACTGTTGTCCAAAAAAAACATGCGACGATGCACCTGCTTTTTCAAAAAAAGCCTCCGAAGCATGCTCAGGGATAAAGGTAAAAATAATTTGTTTGGCTCCCATCGCTTCCAAACGCTCTAAAAACAGCAACCAACCTTTTTCTTCATACATCGTTTGGCTGCCTGTGAAAGCTTCAATCATTAAGACAGGCGAATCATGCTCAGTTTCGATGCTATACGTACTGGCCATATCGTATAAATAACCATCAAAAAGCTGCAATAAACCCACGCGACTGCATAGCCACGTCGACATAATAATGAGAATAGCAATTGACACTGCGGGATAACGGCGCATTAGCACATGAAAAAAGGTCACTTTAACTCCCCAGAAAAACAGTAACGCCATAATATTAATATGGATTAATATAATGTAAAAAACTGAAAAGGAAATGAAATTTATTTAAAACAAAATTCACCTTGCATCATCAATGCTTCATATTCATGCGATGATCGCTTGGGTACTGACTCCAGTAGTGGTTCCAATGATTCTCCAAAGCCTCGTAGCTAGATCCTAGCCGAAAATCATAACATACTGATATTTAACAGAAGTATGTTATAATTTAAGTCATGAATAGCCAACTTTTACCTGTAATCTTCCAAAGATCCCTTTTTCACTCTGCTCCAGAGAGTAAATTTAGCATTGAGTTGAATGAAGTTCTTCAGT
>JAUZRG010000016.1 GCA_030950585.1 Mariprofundaceae bacterium
GGATTGTTCGCATTGAAAAAACGGACGTACAAGCCATGCTGGCGTGGCATTATCAACACCGCTTTTGTGCTACTGGTTTGAGTGTTGAGGATCAACACCGTTTTCAGAAAGAGGTTGATATTTGGTTGGATGAGCATGAAGAATCGGAGTTGTGATGGTTGGCTTGATTTAAGTTACTTGGATGTTGGAGAAAACTTATGCGTTGGATCGATAAATACGGCATAAAAGGTGTTTTTGTCAAAGTGAAATTCAGATTTATGAGGTGTATTATGCAGAGATGGCGGAATCATAAAACCAATTAACCGAAAATCACCTTCAAGACGAAATCTTTTCCAATGCACATTTTCAGGAATGTATGTGGGTTCAGGGAAGTGTTTTCTTGATCTTTCTGGATAATCACCATAATTAGCGATTACTTTACCACGACTTTTTGACTTTTTTCCACCTCCACCAATGGGCTTCTTTTCCCAGTGAACAAATGATGTTTTGCAAAAAGCTGAAATTTTTACCAAAAAATCAATAAGTTGTTTTTCACTTAATTGATCGAAAGCGTATGCATCTTTTGGGGTTGAGCTAAGGTAGGAAAAGTTAAACTTAAGTCTCTTGGGAAGGTCAGAATCGATAAGGCTTACAGCTGTGATGTTAGCTATTTTAGCTTCGGCTCTCTTGTTTTTAAGCTTACGTCTCATGTTGTTTTTGGCACTCCACCTAGCTTTCCTTTACCATAGATAGGAGATATGGGGCGATCATTTCTTAAAAGCTCACCGCCAATTTCGTCTAAGCGATAACCAAAGCTCTCACTTTTTTCTTTATTGACAATAAAGGTTCTGTATTTACCCATAATATCCATAGTCTGGCTATCATGAGTGGAAAATATGAGTTGGGCGTTATTGGGGTTTGTATCCTCTGATTCAAAAAGTTCAATAATCTTTGGAAGAACATCTGGATGTAGATCTTTTTCAAATTCATCAAGTGCTAAAACACCTCCCCATTTGAGTATTAAAAAATAGAAAGGAAGAGTTCTGTACAGAACCTGAGTACCACTTGACTGATCATGAAAACTTAGTAACGGGTGTTCGACATCACTTTCTGTATCGTGATGAAATACTGTGACGTAGTTGGTAGTGCCATCTTCGTTCTCTCTTGTTTTAATTTCAGTTTTCTTTATACCAGTGTCAACTTTTTGTAGAAAATTTTGAGTCTGATCGAGGATGTCTTTGTTTTCATGGTAATATTTATTTAGTGCTTCGATGTTGTTTCCAATTTCAATTCTGCCAAATTGCTCTGTATTAGAAGCGATAAAATTTAAAAATTGGTAAAATGGTTCAATTGCTTTAATTTCATACTGATGTCCAGTGCTGATTATTGATGCGTTAGATCGCAGTTTTGTGTTTTGAAATTCTTTGAAACTGGAGTGGAGGTTTGTTATTTCATTTCCTTTTCGTTCTAATAGTAGTTTTTCTTTGTTGTTTTCAATTTTATATAGATTTTCTGTTAAAATACTATCTTCTGTTAATGTGGTTTCATAATGAAAAGTGAAGCCTTGGTCTGTTTGAAATTTACAAAAAAGGGCAGTCGTTTCCTTATTGCTAAAAAAAGAGCTGAAAGATATTTTTTTTTCTGGTTTTTCGTCCCAAGAATTACAGCAAAAACTACGCAAGAAACTAAGTATTGTTATAATGTTGGTTTTACCAGATGCGTTGGCACCTTTGATACATAGTAGTTTTGTTGCTGGGTTATTGGCTGAAATATGAGAAGGGCAGTTACCATCTACTTCAAGGGAGATTTCTACACCCTCTTTGAAAGAGTAAAAGTTTTTTGCGCCGAAGGCTAAAAGCATTTTCTTACCTAAAGAACTAGTTTAAAAACATCTGTCAAATTTGTCATATGTTTTTTAAAACAGTAACTTTCGAGAATGAGCTGTCAACCATATTGTTATATTTCAAGGCGAAAAAATGGGGTGAAGTATCATCCACGATTTTTTAAATCGTTCCCACGCTCTGCGTCACTGCCATTAAGTTAAGGTTTAAAAGCATATTTTTCGTTTTCGTTTGAGATGGTTAAGTAAGTGGCGCGCAGATTTCTTGTTTCGAGGTACTTTTCTATTTTCTCTGGTTGAAACAACATTGGTTAGGAACAGTTTG
>JAUZRG010000160.1 GCA_030950585.1 Mariprofundaceae bacterium
TTTTCAATGCAAAAGTGGGGCGATGACTAAACTCACAATGGCCATGACATTGATCAAAATATTCATGGAAGGTCCAGAGGTATCTTTAAAGGGATCACCCACAGTATCACCGACCACACACGCGGCATGAACATCGGTTCCTTTGCCGCCTAAGTTGCCTTTTTCAACGTATTTTTTTGCATTGTCCCATGCGCCCCCTGCATTGGCCATCATCAAAGCCATCAAGACACACACGATCACAGCACCGATCAACATGCCCCCCAATGCTTGAGGACCAATGCCAAAACCAACCACCACAGGTGCTGTGACAGCCAATACGCCCGGAAGAACCATGCGTTTGAGCGCGGCTTGGGTGGCAATCTCAATGCAGCGTTGATGGTCTGGTTCGGCCTTCCCTTCCATTAAACCTTTGATTTCTTTGAATTGACGGCGAATCTCATGAATCATTTCAGCAGCGGCATCGCCCACAGCAGTCATGGTGAGTGATGCGACGATGAATGGAAAAATGCCCCCTAAAAACATACCAATGAGTACTTCGGGGTTGGTAATTTCAAGACTGAAGTTGGGAATATTGGCAGAAACGGTTTCAACAAAGGCCGCAATAATGGCCAAAGCAGCCAGTGCCGCAGCGCCGATCGCAAAACCTTTGCCAATGGCAGCGGTGGTATTGCCAAGTTCATCAAGAGAATCGGTGATTTGACGTGTTTCTTCACCTAAACCAGCCATTTCGGCAATACCACCCGCATTATCTGCAATGGGGCCATAAGCATCAATGGCCATGATAATGCCGACGGTGGCCAACATACCAACAGCGGCAATGCCCACGCCATAAATACCACAAAGCGCAGTGGCGATATAAATGATGCCACAAATGGCTAAAACAGGCACAACCACGGATTGCATACCAATGGCAAGCCCTGAAATGATGACCGTGGCAGAGCCTGTTTTTCCTGCTTCAGCGATGAGGCGAACAGGCTTAGAAGCGGTATAGTATTCAGTGACAATACCAATGATCACACCACCCACAGCCCCTGATAAAACAGCAATCCAAACATAATAATGAACTTGAAAATAAAGCATTAAAGGGTAACTGCTAAAAATGAAGAGCAATGATGCGCCTACGGTGCCAATGCGCAGCGCGGTTTGGGCTTGATATTGAGAGAAAAAGTGTACGGCAACAATGCCAGAAATAGAGCAAAAAAGACCTAATGAAGCCAAAAGTAATGGCAGAAACATTAAGGTTTCGCGTGAACCTAAGGGAGAAAGCACTTCAATCGAAATGGTCGCAGCCATCGCAATCGTGGCAATCATTGAGCCACAATAAGATTCAAAAATATCAGAGCCCATACCAGCCACATCACCGACATTATCACCGACATTATCAGCAATCACGCCAGGGTTGCGTGGATCATCTTCAGGGATACCCGCTTCAACTTTTCCGACAAGGTCAGCACCAATATCAGCACTCTTGGTGAAGATGCCTCCACCCACACGAGAAAATAGGGCGACAACGGACGCGCCCATGCCAAAGCCGTGAATGGCATGTACAGCTTCTAAATCATGGCCAAAAAGCAGGTATAAACTACCTAATCCCAATAAACCCAAGGCGGCCACAGTCAGACCCATGATGGAACCGCCAAAAAAAGCGATATTGAGAGCTGAGGCTGCGCCTTCTGCTTGTGCTGCCGCAGCGGTTCGGACATTGGCTTGGGTGGCGGCGAGCATGCCAAAATAACCCGCCGCGCCAGAACAAAAAGCGCCGACTAAAAAGGCAAGGCAGCTATTCACACCAAGGGTAAATGCCAAGATAATGGCAACAGGAATCATGAACAAAGTCAGAATACGGTATTCTTGTTTCATAAAGGTCATCGCACCTAAATGAATGTTCTCAGCAATTTTAAGCATCAGGCCTTGACCTGAATCATGTGATTTAACTTTTAAATATAAGGCTGCCACGGTGATTAAGCCGATCATACCGACAACAATAGGAATCCAAAATAACATGACTTCTCCTTGTAAACAGAATGTGGTTTTTATTTTATGCCTATATCAGCGTTAAAGGTCAAGCGATGAACGTTTGGGTTGAATCATGAAAGCTTGAGAATAAGCTGCTTGCTCGTTAATTTGCTGCGCTGATAAAAGGTGAGGCCATCAGAGATGGTGTGTATTGATGTAGGAGATCGCTTTTGATAGAAGAAGAAATACAACAGTTTCAACACCTGTATGATTATATGGTGGAGTTCTTGGTAACCTATAGTTTTCAGTTGTTAGGTGCGGTTTTTGTTGCTTTGGTAGGCATCTTTGTGGCTCGAAAAGTGGCAACTTTTGTGTTGAAATTATGCATGAAACACCAAGTTGATATTACCTTGGCCACATTCTTATCCAATGTTTTTAAAATCGTCATTATTGTTCTTGTGGGCATGATTGCCTTGGGAAAAGTAGGGATTAGTTTAACCCCTTTTATCGCGGCTGTGGGTGCTTTATCTTTGGGTGCTGGCTTGGCTTTGCAGGGTGTTTTATCGAACTACGGGGCGGGTTTGACGATTATTTTGGCGCGTCACTTTAAAGTAGGTGATACGATTTCTGTACAGCAAGTGACGGGTGTTGTGCAGGAGGTGCGTTTATCCCATACCATCTTAATCAATGAGGATGATGCGGAAATCATTATTCCTAATCGCCATGTGGTGGGTGAGGTGTTGCATAATTCTTTTCAATATACTTTGGTGGAAGGCTCAGTCGGTGTGGCCTATGGCTCAGATATGGACACTGTGATTGATTTGATTCGCACGACCTTGCAAAAGGTGCCGCAGTTGGAAGCCAATGCAAAACAACAAGTGGGCATCAGTCACTTTGGCGAGAGTTCAATTGTGATTGATTATCGTTACCAAGCCCCCACTCAGCAACTTTTTGAAACGAAATACCGCGCCAATCTTGAGGTCTTTAAGATATTGAAAGAACATCATATTCACATACCCTTTCCACAACGTGATGTGCATATCACATCGAAACAAACATGACGGAAGTCATGCAGGAGGCAACCGAGCATCATTCTAAGGCAGGTTATGTCGGTGCATTTGTTTTTTGCGTCATGGTAATTTTTCTCTCGGTGTATCTTTCTAAGCACAGCTTGGTGAATGAAATATACTATATGGTCTTATTGTTGATGTTGTTGACGGGCTTTTTATCCATGTTGATCTGTGAGTTGTGTCAGCGCAGCAGTCCACTGCATTACATGGTTTTTAAAGCAAAAAGAAAATGTTTATCAGGTGATAAAAAGCATTTTATGCGCACCGTTCTATGGCGTTATGCCGCGCTGATGTTGCCGTGGTTACTGATGAATATCATCATTCAACAGCATTATTATTTTTTAGATACAGCTTTTGTGTTTACGCGCTTTGCCTTTGCAAACATTGCTTGGTTGGTGGCTTTTCTAGGTGTGCCTTATATTACCGTGACCCTTTATTTACGTGGTGATGCTAAGTATGAATTCAATGATTATGCGGTATTAACCTTATTGCTGTGTCGTGCCCTGATGTTTCGTTTGATGGGAAAATCATCTGATCAATCCCTGCATGTATTGCGCAATAGAAGAAGTAAAAAGTTGTTTCTTTCATGGTTGGTTACATTGTTCTTTTTAACTTTGATGTTTCGTTTTCTGAATGTGGAGCTGGGTGGGTTTAGGGATGCGCTGGCAGTGATTCGCGAAGATAGTTTTTCACACTTGAGTTTTTTTCAACAATATCATGCGGTGTATTTGTTTTTCTTCCACTTTATTTTTGTCATTGATGTCGGTATTGCTGTTGTGGCTTATGCGGTGGCCAATCGTTGGTTGGATAACCGTGTGCGTAGTGTGGATCCCACGTTAAAAGGATGGGTTTTTGCCTTAATATGTTACCCACCTTTAAACTCAGGATTTACAGGTCAATTCTTTGGTTATGATCGTTTCCCGACCCAACAGGTGGTGTCTTCTGAATGGGTACTCATGATTTTGATGGCTCTGATCTTAACTTGCTTTTTTATCTATGTGTGGTCAACAGTTAGTTTAGGCTTTAAGTTTAGTAACTTATGTCATCGTGGACTTGTGACCAGTGGCCCTTATAAGTACCTGCGCCACCCAGCTTATACGACCAAGAATATCGCGTGGTGGTTGGACTATACCTATGTCTTTTCTAATGGTTGGGCTTTTCTAGCGATGGTGGTGGCCAGTTTGATTTATATCATGCGCGGAGTCACAGAAGAAAAGCATCTAAGTCATGATCCAGCTTACCTCGCTTATTGTAACAAAGTGCAGGGGCGTTTTTGGCCTGACATGGCAAAAAACAAAAATTAGCTTCAATGAACATGTATCGTTTATGCTTTTTATCCGCTTCCGCATTGCTTTTGTTGAGTGTTATCTTAGCCTTTCAATTTTTTTTGGAGGTCAGAGATGGCTAGAGTTACCATAGAAGATGGTATTTGTTATTACCCGAACCGTTTTGAGTTGGTTTTGTTAGCAGCAAAGCGTGCACGTCAAATTCAATCAGGTATGCCTTCACTGGTGGAAGATGAAGATGCGAAGCATGTGGTAAAAGCATTGCGTGAAGTTGGTGACGGTTTGATGACTTGGGATGTCTTGGCGGAGATTGAACAGCATGAAGCAGATCGTTTGGAAGACCTTGAAACTGAAGCTTAAATTTTTATTGTGAGTTGTTGGCCATTATGAGTGATATTACATCTATTACCCAGCGTCTAAAGGGGCATCACCCTGATGCTGATTTAGAGCGGGTGCAAAGAGCCTATGCTTTTGCTGCACAAGCGCATAGTGGTCAAGTTCGCAGTTCGGGTGAACCCTATATTATTCATCCCATCGAAGTGGCACGTATTTTATCTGATTTAGGCATGGATGAAGATAGTATTATTACGGCATTGCTACATGATACGGTGGAAGATACCTCGGTGACTTTAGATGATATTCGTGAGTTGTTTGGTGAAGAGGTGGTTTGTTTGGTGGATGGTTTGACCAAAGTTGGTCAAATTAGTTTTTCATCCAATGAACAAAAGCAGGTAGAAAATTTTCGTAAAATGATTTTAGCCACAGCCCAAGATTTGCGTGTTCTTTTGGTGAAACTAGCTGATCGCTTGCACAATATGCGTACTTTAAATTTTCTAAAAGAAGCTAAGCAGCGTTCTATCGCCACAGAGACATTACAAATATATGCACCTTTGGCACACCGCTTGGGTATCCATCGAATTAAACAAGAAATGGAAGATGCGAGTTTTTCTTTTCTTGAACCTGAAGCTTATAAACGGCTAAGCAAAAGCCTTGCTTTGGGATCAGGGAAGTTACTGCAAAACAAATCACTTTTGGAACAGGTGTTACAAGGTGTTTTAGAAAAACAAGGTATTGATGCCAAAGTGCAAGGACGCATAAAGCACTTATATAGCCTGTTTAATAAAATGAAAAAGAAAGGTTTAGATAACCTTGATAAGATGGATGACCTTGTTGCTTTTCGGATTATCGTTAAAGATCTTCCCACATGTTATCTTGTCTTAGGTGTTATTCACAGTATTTATAGCCCCGTACCAGGGCGGTTTAAAGACTATATTGGTTTACCCAAACCCAATGGCTATCAGTCCTTACATACTTCCATTCATGGTTTAGATAAAAGTCGGGCAGAAGTGCAAATTCGCACAGAAAGCATGCATCAATATGCTGAAGACGGCATTGCTGCACACTGGGCCTACAAAGAGAAAGACCGTCAAAGTAGTGAGCAAGAAAAGTTTCAATGGCTAAAGCGCATGACCGATATGCTGCAAGAAGATTGTGAGCCAGCAGAACTCGTGAAAAACATGCGTATTGATTTGTTTATTCAAGAAGTCTATGTGTTTAGTCGGGATGGTGATATTTTTGTGCTACCACGAAAAGCTATGCCACTGGATTTTGCATACCATGTACATACGGATGTTGGCCACCATTGTATTGGTGTCCGTGTCAATGGTCGGGAAGTCGATTTATCCACTCACTTACGCAATGGTGATCAAATTGAGATTATCACCAGCCCAGACCAAAGCCCTAGCAGACAATGGTTAAAGTATGCGTGTACTTCACGGGCGCGCCATGCCATTCGGCAATGGTTTCGGGTGCAAGAACGTCAAAGTTGTATTCACCTTGGTCAAGAAATGTTGCAGCAAGCATCGGGACGTAAAATATCGTTACCAAACTCTATTTTACGTCGTATGAATTGTGATGATATGGATGGGTTGATGGAAAAACTGGGTCGTAGTGAAATCAGTCTGGATGAAATTTTTGTGACCACCAATCAAGAACGACCCCGTTGGTTCAATATGCTTGGTTTTTCTAAAAACCTGCGTATTCCATCGGAATGTTGCCGTCCTATTCCGGGTGATCCTGTGGTAGGCATGTTTAAGTCGGGTGTGGGCATCATCATTCATCATCAATCTTGTGAAAAAGTGACCAATAAAGAAAGTAAGCAATGGCTGGATGTGCGTTGGGAAGGTGAGGAATCTTCTTTTTATGCAGCAAAAGTTCAACTTCGCTCGAGAAATAAAACGGGTATGTTGGCCAGAACATCGCTTTGTATTGAAGCTTGTCAGGTGAATATTGAAGATCTCACCTTAGATCAAACAAGCGGCGGTGGCATCAGTACGGTGAATATGTTGCTGCATGTACGTAGTTGTGCGCATCTTGATACAGTGATTGAAAAGCTAAAAGAAGTGGATGGTGTGATGAGTGCGAAACGTCAATTCAACTTTGATCTGCCTAAAATTAACTTGACGGTGAGTGATAATTTTAAGCAAATATTTTTTCGCAACAAATAGGTTTAGAGGTTATGATGGCAACGATTGAAACAGTGAATACAGAGCATGCCCCCGCAGCAGTTGGGCCTTATAGCCAAGCAGCCGTTTATAACGGTATCGTTTATACATCTGGGCAAGTGGGTTTAGACCCAAGCTTAGGCCGTTTAGTGGCTGATGATGTTTCAAGCCAAGCCTTACAAGTGATGAAAAATTTAGATGCTGTTTTAAAAGCGTGTGATTCGGATAAGAGCCAGATCATCAAGGTCAATATTTTCTTGGATAACATGGCTGACTTTCCCACCGTCAATGCATTGTATGCAGAATGGTTGGGTGAGCATCGTCCTGCCAGAGCAACGGTTGAAGTGGCTGGCTTGCCTTTGGCTGCAAAAATTGAAATTGATGTCGTGGCCTGTCAGTAGTTTTTAAGCCTTATGACTGTTATTTCCGATGTTTTTTTAGATCATTATGCCAAAGAAATTGGCATCATGATTCGTCCTCCAGCAAGCCATGTTCCCGCACAAGAGCCAAAGCAAGCAGAAGCACCTGTCTATCAAGCTGACTTGAGCCAGTTGCGCATTCAAGCCTTGGCATGTGATGCCTGTGCCTTATGCCAAGAACGCCAGCAAGTGGTGTTTGGTATGGGAAACCCGCATGCTGATGTGATGTTTATCGGTGAAGCGCCCAACGCTGAAGAAGAAAAAGAAGGCATTCCTTTTGTAGGTCAAAGCAAACAGATCTTTGCTGCGATGTTGCAAGCTATGGGTTTGCAACGAGAACAAGTGTATTTGAGCAATGTTGTGTTGTGTCGTCCACCTGAGGATCGCCATCCTGAGCTGGAAGAGGGCAAGCAATGTCGCTACTGGTTAGAGGCGCAATGGCAAGCCATACAACCGCGTGTGGTTTGTTTGATGGGTAAGGTTGCCATGCAGCATGTGTTGGGCGAAGAAGGTACTTTAGCCGCTGCGCGTGGCAAATGGTTTGATCACCTCAACACCAAAGTGATGGTCACTTATCACCCAGCCCACTTATTGCGTGCGCCATCACATAAAGCGATGGCATGGCAAGATCTGCAAATGTTAAAAAAGACTTTAGCTTAACTCTAGATTTTTAAGGTATCGAGTAAGCGTTGATGCAAACCCTCAAAACCACCATTGGATAAAATCAACACCACATCGCCTGCTTTTCCTTGCGCTTCGATGTTGCCAATGATGGCTTCACTATCGGCAAGGCAAGCTGCTTTTTCGCCAATATCGTTGCATAGTTGAGGCATATCTAAGACCTCATTCTTGGCCAAGTTTCGATCTGATGCAGGTACAAAACGCACCAAATCAGCGTGCTCAAAACAGCGGCCTAGGCGGTCTTGATGAATGCGAGTACGCATGGTATTTGAGCGTGGTTCAACAATCACCCATAAGCGTTGTTGCTCAGATAGAGAAGCTTTCATGCCTTCAACCACGTCTGTGATAGCGGTGGGATGATGCGCAAAATCATCATAAATCTGAATACCACGTGCTTCACCGATTTTTGTCATGCGGCGGCGAATACCTTGAAAGCTTTTAAAAGCTTGTTGAATCGTCTTGGCATCAAGGCCAAAGCTGTGTGCAGCCGCAGCCACCGCACAAGCATTGGCGACTTGGTGAGCGGGACGCATCGACCATTGGCATTCTAAAAACAATGCACCTTGATAATAAATTTTAAAATGGGTGCCATCGGCACGCATGCATTGCCATTGCCATGTGGCTTCCACGCCTGAATCACGCTTTGCTATGCGCACGATGGGTGTCCAGCAACCTTGATCTAAGACGCGCAATAAAACGGGATCATCGGCATTGACGATGATTTGTCCTTGTTGAGGAACGGTGCGCACGAGGTGATGAAATTGACGTTCAATGGCCGCGAGATCAGGAAAAATATCAGCATGATCAAATTCTAAGTTGTTGAGAATGAGGGTGTGGGCATGGTAATGCAGAAATTTTGAACGCTTATCAAAAAAGGCGGTGTCGTATTCATCGCCTTCGAGCACAAAGTGTTTGCCATTGCCAAGCCTTGCGCCCGATTGAAAGTTTTCAGGAATGCCGCCAATCATAAACGAGGGGGAGTGTTGGCCTTGCTCTAAGACATGCGCCATTAGGCTTGCTGTGGATGTTTTGCCATGCGTACCTGCCACCACCACCGCTTCTTTGTGCGGTAATAAATAACGCCCAATAAATTCCGCGCCAGAGGTGTAGTCCAAGCCATGATTGAGCACAGCCTCCACTTCAACATTGCCACGACTAAAAGCATTGCCAATCAAGACCAAGTCAGGCTTGAGTTTGAGTAGGCGTTTTGCATCATAACCTTGGTATAAAGAGATTTGCTGTGCTTCTAAAAAGTCAGACATCGGCGGGTAAATGCCTTGGTCACTGCCTTGCACAGTAAAGCCAGCCTTTTTGGCCAAAGAGGCGATGGCAGCCATCGCAGTGCCGCAGATACCTAGAATATAAATTGTTTTGACTTCTTTCATGCGCATTCTCCTTAGCAGCGGCGAGGATAGTGTGGTTTTTTAAAACAGCCACCCTATCCTGCGTCGTCTATGTCTGGACTCAATGAACAACAATACGAAGCGGTACATTACCGTGGTAAATCAATGCTGGTGCTGGCGGGTGCGGGTAGTGGCAAAACACGGGTGATCACAGAGCGCATTGCCGCACTTGTGGAACGCGAAGTCCCTCTTGATGCGATCACAGCGGTGACCTTTACCAATAAAGCGGCCAAAGAGATGCGCCAACGCTTGAAAAAACGCTTAGGTAAGAAAGAGAAAAAGCTACGTATTTGTACCTTTCATGCCTTGGGTTTGGAAATGATTCGTGAGCATGCGGCCTTGGTTGGACGTTCTTCCAAGCTCGCTGTTTTTGCGGAATCAGAGCAGCGCGCGGCTTTGCGCAGTGTGTTGCAGGATTTGCGTTTGCCTTCAGATAAAGAACGCATTGATATTTTGAAAAAACAGCTGACAGCGATTAAAAGTGGTCAACAGCAGGATGTCGACCCACGCGCACAACGGATATGTGATGAATATGACACCTTTATGCAGCGTATGAATGCCGTCGATTTTGATGATTTAATTGTATTGCCCGCAAAGATTCTTGCCGAACATGAGGATGTGCGTTGGTTATGGCGTGCGCGTTGTCGCCATTTTTTAGTCGATGAATACCAAGATAGTAGCCGTACCCAGTATGATTTGGTGAAGTGCTTGGTGACCACTGAGCAAAACCTCACCGTCGTGGGTGATGATGATCAGGCCATTTATGGTTGGCGTGGCGCGGATGCGGGCAACTTGTTTCAGCTTGAAAAAGATTACCCTGCATTGCATGTGATTCGTTTAGAACAGAACTACCGTTCCACAGGTGCAATTTTGAGCACAGCCAACACCTTGATTGCCAACAACAGCCAGCGCATTGGTAAAGAATTACGCTCTAATATGGGTATGGGTAAGGCCGTTCGTGTTTGGCAAGTCAAAGAGTCGGATGATGAAGCCGAACGGGTCGCCGCTGATTTGCGTGCGCAATACGCCAAAGAAGATGCGAAGTGGCAGAATATGGCTGTTTTATATCGCGCTGGTTATCAAGCACGCGTCTTAGAAATTGCCTTGCGTGAAGCCAACGTACCTTACCATGTGAGTGGTGGTTTAAGTTTTTTTGAACGCTCAGAAATCAAAGATGTACTCGCTTATTTAAAATTGACGGTGAATATGACCGATGATTTATCTTTCATCCGCGCGATAAGCAAACCACGCCGTGGTGTTGGGGCTAAAACCTTGGCTGCATTAAGTGACTTTGCGGCAACCCGATCTTTTTCGTTGTTAGAAGCTTGCCTTGAAGCACCTACTGAGATTCGCAAAGCAGATGCGATGGCAAGCTTTGGGCGCAGCATTGTGGATATGGAGCATGGTTTTCTGCACCTAGAGCCAGATACTGCCTTTGACCAAATGCTTGAGGCAAGTAGGCTGATTGGCATGATTGAAAGCGAAGCCAAAGATGAAAAAGAAACCACCCGAAAAACAAGCAATATTGAAAGCCTGCGTGCTTACTGGTTGCGTTATAGCGAAGCAGGCGGGCAATTGGATGGCTTTTTACAACAAATCTTTTTGCAATCCAATAAAGACGAAGAGGCCGATGAATCAAGTGTACGCTTGATGACAGTGCATGCCGCCAAAGGTTTGGAATTTGATCATGTGTATGTGGTGGGCATGGAAGATGGCACTTTTCCCCATAAAAACGCCCTAGATGAAGGGCGAATCGAAGAAGAACGACGCTTGCTTTATGTGGCAATCACACGCGCTCGCTATCGTTTGACTCTTAGCATGGCCAGAAGACGCAAGCGTTATGGTCAAACCGAAACCCTCGATGCTTCTCGCTTTCTTGCCGAACTAGAAAATAAACATGTGGATTGGGTTGATCGTGATCCTGAATCAGCAGGAGCCAAAGAAGAAGTCGAAGATTCGATGGCAAGAATTCGTGAGATGTTGGGGCTTTAGCGACAAGTTATCTTTTGCTCTTATTTTCTGAACTCACATTGAGAAATAGTATTAAATTTTTTTAGGAGCTTGCCATGAAAAAAAATATAATCATTGCATCTAGCGAGCAGGTTGAAATTTATTGTAATTATTGTGGAGCCACAGTCGGTGAAATAAGTGGTCGTACTGAAGAAAAGGTGAATGCAGTTTACGACTGTTCAAGATGTAGAGTAAGCTATTGTGATCAATGTAGCTATGGAAAAGATGTAGATGGAAAGCGGGTTCAGTTTTGCTTGCTATGTGACAGTAAGATAGAAAAAGTCATGTAACCAGTCATTTAAGTTGACCGCAAAAAGCGTGGTGGCTTAAATCTATACCCGTCCCACCTCAAGATGCATGACTTCAGCAAGTCGAGAAGCGTTCAGGTTCGAGGCTTAAAAGCGCAGTGTTAGTCGCTCTAAGCCAAGCTTTTGTAACGAAGAAGGTGGACGCTTCTCGGCTTACCCTACGGGAGCTTAGGAGGAAACCTGCATCTTGAGGTGGGACGGGTATAAGTGCACCAATCGGCCAATCAGCATATTTCGAGGTTTGTAGATGACATCAAGCATTTTCATTTCACGCCCCTTTGGCGAGGTCGACTCTCGTTCTGCTTGATGTAATCATCCATGCTTATCTTTTCAAGATCGTTTTTAAGAAATTGATCAAATCGATCCAGCAAATCAAGGGCATGCACAAGCTTGAGTAGCTGCCGTAGTGATATTTCACTGCTGTTTTCAAATCGTTTGATGGTGGCGGCAGGAACCCCTGATCTTTCTGCTAAGATATCGCGTTTCCAGCCCTTTATATCCCAACCGAGAACGCTTCACATCCGTTGCCAATTGATCTTGAATATCTTTTGGCGTGTATAGGCTCAATAAACCATTAGAGGATAACATCATATCCATAAACTAAGTTATCGGGTGATAAGGGTCAATCTGTTATCTTCTAATTGATGTTACGAATCTTAAAAACGGGGGCTAGCTTCCGTCCTATTGTCTTTAGTAACTGATGTTAGGCACGGCTCTCGTCTTCCCCGAAGTTTCTTATCGGATATCCACACCCAAAAAGACACAATAAGTTTAAATGCAAAACATTGATTTTGATCCCCTCATCCTAACTTCTCCCTGAGGGAGAAGAGCTTAAAACAAGGCTGGTTTCCTGCTTTTTCTTTGCCCCCCTCTCCAGCGGGAGAGGGGGATCCATTTAATATCGTGTTTAACTCAACAATGAAACATCTGCCAATTGCAAAAAAAAAGCACGCAATTGTTGCAACATGGCCAAACGATTTTGGCGAATTTCAAGGTTTTCATCCATGACCATCATATCATCAATAAATATGTGTTTTTAATGCATGTTGATATCTAAAAGATTGACTCATAACCGAGTTCTTTTTTTGGTAGACTTTAGCTCTATAGATGGTTAAGATTACTCACGTTTTTTATTACTATGTGCAATATCTGTTGATAGCAGAGGGAGGATTGATGTTATCAAAGTCTGAAAGACATCATGGCATGATTCTGCTTATTTTCTTCAGTTTTCTTATCGATAACGCCTACCGATGGTTGTGCGAGCGACACGTTTTTAACGTTCGTCTTATGTGGAGGGGTTATTCATATATTCATCGCGGATGATCATGTGTTGTTTAGAGAAGGCTTGGGGATGACGGTTCAAGCGGTGTTTCCAAATAGCCATATAAGCTATGCTGGATCTTGGACAGAAGTGCATCAACACGCAGAGAACAAGCTTTATGATATGATGCTATTAGATATATGTATGCCCAGAAACTTAGCGTGGGAAGAAGAGTTGCGTATCATTATGCAGAATAACCCACAAAGTATAATTTGCATTATTTCTGCCACATTAAAGAAATCCTTTGTGAAACTGACCTATAACCTTGGAGTCAAGGGGTATATTTGCAAAACAATTGAACCCAATAAAATGAAAAAAGCATTGTTGGGTATGAGCATGGGTGAAACCTGTTTTCCACCACAGATAGATTTAGATAACTCAGTCTACGATAATTTTGCACATTT
>JAUZRG010000161.1 GCA_030950585.1 Mariprofundaceae bacterium
TCAGTCAGTTAAGTGTTGATGAGACGACGATTATGGTCTGTTTACTCAGTGACAGTCGCCTACGTTCCACTGAGTTTCATAAGGTCATTGAGCATGCGTTTTCTGACGAAATCCTGCACATGGTTCAGAGCCTAGAAAAGCTACATGGTTTTAAAGCAAGTCAATCCGATGGTCATGAACAGTCTGAGCGGCTGAGAAAAATGTTGTTAGCTATGGTAGATGATGTGCGCGTGGTGCTCATCAAGCTTGCATATAGGCTACAGCGGCTCAGAGAGCTAGATAAAGCAGATGACGAGACACAAAAAGCCATCGCCTCAGAAACGCTTGAAATCTTTTCACCCATTGCCAACCGCTTAGGTATCGGACAATTAAAATGGGAACTCGAAGATTTATCCTTTCGCTGTTTGCAGCCTGAAACCTATCAACGCATTGCAAAAATGCTTGAGGAAAAAAGAAGCGGACGTGAGGTCTATATTCATCAGGTTGTCACAGAAATTGATACCTTGCTCAAAAGTTCCGAGATTGATGCCAAGGTTTATGGCAGGCCAAAGCATATCTATAGTATCTGGGCAAAGATGACGCGTAAAGATCAACAGTTCTCAGAATTGTTTGATGTGCTGGCCATCAGGGTCACGGTCAGCACCATCACAGAATGTTATACCGCACTGGGACTGATGCATGGTCGCTGGCATCATGTTTCTAAAGAGTTTGATGATTATATCGCCAACACAAAACCCAATGGCTATCAAAGTCTGCACACGGCCGTGTATGGGCCTGAGGGAAAAGCAGTCGAAATTCAGATCAGAACGAAAGCCATGCATGCGTTTGCAGAATTTGGTGTGGCAGCACATTGGCGTTATAAAGAGGGAGGCAAACAGGATGATGTGCTGGAAAAAACGATTCATTCCGTACGAAGGTTATTGGAAACCCCTGAAAGTGATGAAGAGGATTTTGTAGACAGTTTTAAAACAGAATTATTCTCGGACAGAGTCTTTGTATTAAGCCCTGATGGCAAAGTTATTGATTTGCCGCAAGGCGCGACCCCGCTTGATTTTGCCTACAGCATTCACACAGAAGTCGGGCACAAATGTCGAGGTGTAAAAGTGAACGGTCACATCGTACCACTCACCACGCCACTTCAAAATGGCGTGCAAGTCGAAATTTTAACCACGAATCATGCCGCACCAAGCAGAGACTGGATCAATCCGCATCTGGGTTACATCGTCAGTAACAAGGCACGTGCAAAAATAAAAAACTGGTTTCGCCAACAGGATTATGAGCAACATGTGATCGATGGCAAAACCACTATCGACCGTGAACTCAAACGCATGCACAATTCAAATCCTGATACCCATAAAGCCCTCACCCATTTTAAAGTCACTAGCGAAAAAGAGTGGCAAGCGAAAGTTGGATGTGGTGAGATCACATCAGCGCAGTTAACGCAGGGTTTAAAACAGATTTATGCCAATGAATCATTAAAAACACTGCCTTTTAAAGCTAAACCGAAAAAGAGAGGTGGTGCAGATCCATCGATCAATGTTTGTGGCGTGGGTAAGCTGTTAACCTATATGGCCAACTGCTGTAAACCCGTTCCTGGTGATCAGATCATTGGTTTTATCAGCCAAGGCAAAGGGGTTGCGGTGCACAGACCCGATTGCACCAACATACTCAATCTGGAGCATGACAAACAACAGCGACTCATTTCTGTTGCGTGGGATGATCATGATCATCAGACCTTTGAGATCAACCTTGCGATTCAAGCCATTGATCGCACAGGTCTGTTAAAAGACATGACAAGCATCCTATCCGACCTGAAAGTCAACGTGCTCAATATTCAGACCTCATTAAATAAAAAGACGCACATGGCAGAGATGCAAATCATGATGGAAATAGCGAATCTTGAACAACTGCAAAAAGTCACTGACAAAATCATGCAGTTATCGAATGTACTTAAGGTTTATCGGGAGACTTTATAAGTTTTGGGTTTAGAACGGTTGGATTAGGGTCATCATTTCCAATAAATGATGCCCTCGCAAAAAGTCTAACTTTTAAAAAAACAGGAAATTCCGAAAGAAAACAACCTCACCATTTGCTCCAGAATCAATTTTTATGAGCTTCGGAATGGTTTGGCTACTCCCTAAAAATCATGCTTCCGACTTTTTTCGAGGTCATCAATAAATGACTGCTGTTAAATAGGTCTTTGATTATTCTATTCTGACCATCCTTTATATCCTCACCATCAAAATACAGCCCACTTGTTGGAATGCCAAAACACTGAATTACATATGTAAAAAGTCGCATGGCTTGAATAGAATTATTTACTTCAGAGTTATCACCCTGATAAGCAACAAAAGTGTTTATATTATTACTATCTGGGAAATAACATTGCTTTTGCAAAGGTGCAGGTAGTCCATGCGTTGATATAAAGTCCATATATGACTTCATATCAATAAATGAAACTGTATTACCTATATTTTCCAATCGAAATTTTATATATGGGGAAGGTGAAATGTTATCCTTTAACAGTAACCTGTTATGTTTACTTAAAACGAGCAGCAGCAATGGGCATAATTTGTTCAAGTCAATTACCCAACCACTTTTTTTACCTTCGGTATCACAAAACTTCAAAAAATCTTCGCCAAATTGATATTTAGTAAATATATCAGTGTTATCTGCTGTATATCTTTCATTAATTGAAATTGCACTGAATGGAATAGAAACAACACTGGCACCAGTATTAAAATACTGCCAAGAGAATAAAGGGCCGTTGATGTCATTATTTTGTGTGTATCTTGCTACAAAGTGACTCGATCCCGTATAAATATTATCAAAGACAAGGCTTCCTTCGCGCATAATAGAAGTGAAATCTTTAAAGCTCATACATGACTGATGTCCTTTTGTGCCTACAGGGTCTGTCATTAAGTACATATGTAGCATTGGTGACTCGACAGCTACTGAAACAGGTAAAGAAGCTTCAAGAAAAGTCTTTAGCCGCTTGTGACTGTCTTTCTTCTGTTCCCACATCATATCAAGGCGAGCCCGATCCTTTTCTACAATGGGTTCCGAAGCATCCGAAACTCTACGAAAAATACGCCCTGAACCATGTATATGCGGCAAACTATTACTCTGAGGGATATAAACTACCAAGACGGCCCTTCCTCCTGGCAAGCCAATCTCTTCACAGGGGCCGTTAATTATATGTGTTTCAAAATATGGTTCAGGGTTTGAATGATACACAAGAGCTTCTCTTATATGAACTTCATCTTCCTCTGCATTTTCAATGCCACAAAAATCACTTGCAGTTCGGCTGCTCCCAACCCCTTCATCAATCCCATAAAAAAGCCACCCTCCATATGTATTAGCAAATGATGTTACAGACTTCGCTATTTTTCCTTGCTTAGGCAACTGGCGTTTATATTCAATATACCAACCTTCACTTACACTTCTCAGAACCTCTAAATCAAGAGCTTCTAATTTAGAAATTGGTTTTTTAAAGGGTGAATACTTCATTATTTACTCCATATAATTAAGGGGTTATATTACTTAACATAGTTCACCATAGTAAGTCTTGGGGTTAACACTTTTTTTGCAAGTTTATTCATTACTCTTGCATTCATTACTCTTGCATTCATATCGCAAGCAAATGAATTGTAGCGCACCATGCGCTTTAGATATTCGAGCATTCCCTTATAACTTCTCAAACAATTTTACCATGGCTTTTATTTTCACGGCTTTTTCAAAATGATCGAGCTTGTTTGTCTTTATCCACCACTCGGCTGCTTCCATGAGCAACTCTGGGTCATGGTTTTTGTTGGAAAAGAAGGCATAAAATGACAGCCCAACATTCTCACCCTTACTTTCAATTTTCTTGTCACATACTTCAATGATTTTTTCCCGAAGTGAGTTTCTCATCGTGATTGTGATTTTTTTCTGAAAGTATTCATATGTGATAAACGTAGAGGAATAAAGCCTTTTGCACCAGAAAGCATTTCACGACTGCTTGGTTTATCTCAATGGCAGTGCCAGACTTTCATCTAGCGATTGAAAAATGAGAGAACCATGTAACGATCGTGATAGCTTATTTTTTTGTGAGCTTTAAGGAGCATTCATGGCATATTCAATTGAGCAGACTTTAGTGATCGCAGTGGCTTCAAGCGTGCTTTTTGATTTATCTCAATCCGATGCTGTTTTTAGGGAGCATGGTGAGACCAAGTATGCACAGTATCAAAAAGAAAATATGGATGTCCCGCTCGCTAAGGGGATGGCTTTTCCATTCGTGCGTCGATTCCTGAGTCTGAACCGTGTTTTTGTTGAAGAGCTACCCGTTGAGGTCGTTCTTTTGTCTCGAAACAACCCAGAAACGGGGCTGCGTGTTTTTCGCTCCATTCAACATTATGATCTGGATATTAAAAAAGCTGCGTTTATGTCGGGTAAATCACCTTATAAATATATTCCTACTTTTAATGTTTCTCTTTTTTTATCCGCCAATCCAGAAGATGTTCAACATGTCATCAACGCTGGTTTTCCAGCGGGGACAGTGATGCCTTCTGAGATTGAAGATGATGAAACGGATCATGAGTTATACCCGTCTCACCTCAAGATGCAGGTTTCAGAGCTTAGGAGGGAATTCAGAGTAAGGCACAGCATGTAGAGAATGGCTAGGAGGCTGTCCGATAATGAAGATCGTAGCGAGGGAAAGTGAGATTG
>JAUZRG010000162.1 GCA_030950585.1 Mariprofundaceae bacterium
TTTGCCATACGTTTCCATTACCTATATCGCTATTTTTTTTACTACGTATTAAATTGTGGAAAGAATCTCCTAACCATTTTAAGTCTTTTTGTAGTTGTCTTATTTTAGGCATTTCCTTTTCATTAACTAATGCCTCTAAACTTTTATATAAATTATTCGTTGTTAGACCTTCTTTATATTGAGAAATAATCCTTATCATTTCTAGATTTCTATACAAGTAGGTTTTAGGGAAGAAGCATTAATTAAAATACCAAAATCACCTACAAATTAGACATTTTGCAATAAATATTTTATAGTAAGCTAATACAACTATGAGCATTACTATGAAATTAAATAAAAATCTAATAAAAACTTTTAAGAAGATTTCCAAGAATTTGTCAGGTGCAGAAAAAAGATCATGTACCGCAGAAATAACTCGAACATTTTTAGATGGAAATAGCAGACAAGCAGAGTTAATATTTGGGTGGAATAGAAAGACTGTTTCACTGGGTTTAAATGAACTGGCTAAGGGAATAATCTGTTATATCGATATCCATGAAAGAGGAAATAAACCCATTGAAAAAAAAACAAATATTTAGCAAGGGACATCAAAGAACTTTTAGAACCTGAAACACAAGTTGATCCACCATTTAAATCACCATTAAAGTATGTCAAAATTACGGCTAAGAAAATACGAGAGCTACTTATTAATGTAAAAGGTTATCACTCAAAAGACTTACCCAAACCAAGAGCAATTAATAATATGCTCAATCGATTAGGTTACACTCTAAAACGTGTTCAAAAGATAAAGCCACTAAAAAAAATAAAAGAAACAGATGCCATTTTTTTTAATCTAAAAAAGATAAATGAACAGGCAGATATTAGTTCAGACACATTAAGAATATCAATAGATACCAAGGCTAAAGTAAATCTAGGTGATTTTTCAAGGGGCGGAAAAAAAAGAAGTTCAGTGGCACCTACAGCGGGTGATCATGACATGAATCCTTTTGCTAAATTAGTTCCTTTTGGCATTCTTGAAGTCAAAGCAGGACAATTATTTACCGTGGTAGGAGCCTCAGCTGAGACCAGTGATTTCATGGTTGATTCATTACAGTTATGGTGGGATGAAAGAAAAGAAAATTATGTCTTCGTTAAAAAACGAGTCATTAATCTTGATAACGGTCCATCAGCATCCAGTCATCGGACTCAATTTATAAAAAGGATCACAGACTTTGCTGAAAAAAATAAACTTGAAATACAGTTAGCTTATTACCCCCCCTATCACCAATGGCATTCGGTTAAGAAACATCGTCATTCTGTTAAGAGTTTGGTATTTCCCGCCTAATGTTGAGCCTATTTAAGGCTTCCATTCTTAAATTTTAACCTATGATTTACATTGCGTCCATTTATTAATCGGTTTCATTGATTTTCTGATATAAGAGCGGTTAGGACGACGAGTTTGACGATTTCGTGAAATTGATTTAACAATATCACTCATCACGTTTTTAATGTATTGAGCTGGGATAAACATGAATGCTTCAAGATGTCTTGAAACGGTTAATAAACAGTTTTTAAAGTTGACTTGGGTTGAAATGTTATCGTGCTTTTCCTGTTGTCGCATATTTAAAAAGCTGTTCAGTGTATTTTCTGATTCATTTGAGCATAATCGACTCATGGTGATCAGCACAAAATGAGCAAATAATTCTTGTTTGACCGCCCGTTCACTTTTGCCATGAAAATCTTCAACTTCAATCATTTGTTTGCTCACTTTATACAGCTCTTCAATTCCCCAGCGAGCATGATACAAATCCTTGAAGCTGTCGTAGGTATATATGGGATCCAATAATGTGGTGCAAAGAGAATAATCGCTGTCACCGATGGTGTATTTGAGCAGCCTGACTTTTATCGGTTTGAAAATGATAAAAGGATGTTTTTTATGGATCGCTTTTTGGGTACTTTTAGAGATAGATAGCGTGAACACTTGATCAATTTCATTAGTAGTAATTTTTCTGAACGTATTTTTAGGTAAGCGAAACACAGGATGAACGCCCGCTTGAAGATGAAAATAAAGCATGACATAAGAATAATACCCTCGATCATAAACCACCACATCATTTGCTTGGAGTGTTTTTAAATGAGCCAGTGCACACGTTCTTTCATTACCATGATTCACTAAATCAAAATCATAGGGGATTTTGGATTTTAATTGATACAAGCTACTGAGTAATCCTTGTGGATAATTAGCTTTATCAGA
>JAUZRG010000163.1 GCA_030950585.1 Mariprofundaceae bacterium
CTTTTACGAACCGACGCTTTCATCGCCTTGTTCATTCGACTGTGATTGCGTGCTAAATGAGTGAACTAAACATGTAGAACCATTGGCTGATGATTTTCGGACGCGAGTTCGACTCTCGCCGCCTCCACCAGTAACCAAGACCAAGAAGAACCAAGAAGAACCAAAAGCCCTTATTGCAAGGGCTTTTTTATTGCCTTTTATTCCCACCCCGTGCCACCATGTGCCATGAAAGCACAGAAAAAAGCGGGTGTTTCTGTTGGTATTTTTTCAATTCCTTAAAGTACACCAAGAAAAGTACCAACAAATGATAAGGGGCAGCTCATGGCGTTAACCGATGCAAAGATAAAACACTTATGTATTCCAGAAGGCAAAAAGATGTTGAAGGTGTCAGATAGTGGCGGCCTAAATATCGTGGTTAAGCCGTCGGGCAAGTATTGGCATCTTTCGTACAGGTTCGCAGGTAAACAGAAGACCTTGGCTATTGGGGTTTATCCTGCCGTTAGTTTAAGAGAAGCCAGAACAGCACGAGATAAAGCAAAAGAGTTATTGCGCCAAAATATTGACCCCTCACAGAATAAGCAGAAAGAAAAAAGACAAGCGATTGCTAAGGCAAGGGCAGCAACCTTTGAAGGCGTTGCAGTGGAGTGGTTAGAAAAACAAGCCACCACATGGAGTAGCGGCTATTTAAAGGACACGACCAACAGGCTAAAGCAAAATGTCTTTCCTTGGTTGGGTCGTGTGAAAATAGCTGAAATTGAAGTTCCTGAACTGTTGGCCACCTTGCAACGTATTGAAAACAGGGGAGCCATAGAAACGGCTCATAAGGTGCGCTCAATCTGTAGCCAAGTGTTCCGCTATGCCATCATGACGGGAAGAGTTAAAAGTGATCCTATCCGAGATTTAAAGGGAGCCTTAACCCCTGTGAACATCAATCACCGTGCAGCAATTACCGAACCAAAGAAAGCAGGGGAGTTAATGCGAGCGATTCAAGGCTTTCAAGGTTCTTTTGTAGTTCACTGTGCCTTGAAGGTGTCACCTTATGTTTTCGTGCGTCCTGTTGAGTTGCGCAAGGCTGAGTGGGTAGAAATCGACCTTGAAGCGAAGCAATGGAAAATACCAGCCGATAAAATGAAAATGAAAGAAATACACATTGTGCCGTTGTCTTCTCAGGTTCTGGCCATATTGGAAGATATAAAGCCCCTTACTGGGCATGGTCGCTATGTGTTCCCATCCATAAGAACAATGGATTGCCTCAAAAGTCAAAAGCCTATGAGTGACGGAACCATAAACACGGCCTTACGTCGCCTTGGTTTTGGCAAGGATGAAATGTGTGCGCATGGCTTCCGTGGTATGGCTTCCACGCTTCTGCATGAGCAAGGGTTCAATTCTGATATCATAGAAAGACAGCTTGCCCATAAAGAAGGCAATGCAATCAAAGCCGCATACAACCACGCCAGACACCTGCCAGAACGTACCGACATGATGCAACACTGGGCAAACTATCTTGATGCCCTACGTGGTGGTGCAAAGGTTATTCCTATTGGTAAAAGAGCTTAAAAGTGAAACCTTGTTTCAATATAAGAAGCCTTGTTTGCCTGCAAGGGTGCTATTCACTACGCTTTAGCATGTAGGTTAATTGTGACGCATGGAAAATCGGCTCGCCATGCACGGATTAGATTCTGGATGAGGGACTGATGCCGACCCTCCACAATTAACCTATACCAGTTGATCAAGTGGATAGGGTGGAAGTCATGAGCTACCCGATAAGCAATGCCCCCCAGCTTCTACTTGGTCTTTTTTAGCTTTGGGGGTGTGGGTGGGTAAAATATGAAATGCAATAGGGTTTCACCAAGTCAGTGGGGTAAACCATGCCCTGCATGTGAAGGCATGTGTGATCTTCGGAAAAAACAACTTCAAATATATCGGCGATATAGAAAAAAAATAGAAGTGGCTAGAAATAGCAGCTTTTTATACCTTGGTCATGTTGCGCTTCTATTAAGTGGCTTAAACCATCTAATGTATATCGACATGAAAGAAGGTGAAATAGCCCCTCATGAAGCAAACGACAGAAGGTTCATTGCACGGATACCTAAGAAAACTCAACAAAACTATATTTTAATCAAAAACCTGTATGTGAAAGAATACTGTTCTGATGGGTATTATCGCGGTCGTGTGAATTATTTTACTAAAATAAGAGTCAGGGTATTGAACAAGTGGTTTGAACAAGATGATAGAGCCCTTAAATTGTTATCCCTCAAGGCAAAAAAAACAACATCGAGCAAGGCTGTTAAAGCTTTTGCAGCTCAGCAAAAAGCAGGTAAAGAAAACGGTGTGAAAGCTTATGCTTATAAAGAACCCTTCATAGCTGAATATAGACAAGAAAGAAACCGTAACGGAACGCGAAAAGATGACGTGACGAAGCTGCGTAAGAATTACCCAAAAGCTAAAACATCCACTCTCATGGAGTATGCAAAAGAAGCAGACCATGAAGATGAGTTCCCAAGGCCAAGAGGTCGTAAAAAGAAAAAGGAATAAGCCCCTTTATACTATTTAAAGCCCCTATTTCCTTATTCCTTTTTACTCACTGCCCTTTGAATTGCAGCCATTCAGCCCCGTACCAGCGGGGAGCGTGGAGGCAACCAAATGGATGCACAAGCAACGAAAAAAAGATTTATGCGCTTACCAGAGGTCTTAAGTTTTATCCCTGTTAGCAAAACATCATGGTATAGAGGAATCAAGCAAGGCCGCTATCCTAAGCCAATTAAATTAAGCCCAAACACCAGCGCGTGGAAATCTCAAGACATTGAAAGGTTGATTGCTGGCCTATCCGCATGAATGCCTTGGCCATTCCACCAACCCTTGCAATTCCTCTCCCTCGGTGGCTAATATGGCCGCAGGGCTTCAACACCCTTCCAATTGAGGCGACCACAGCCTTAAAACGTGGTTTTTTTGTGCCTACACAGCAATTCTCTTTGTTGTCGGGTGTTGTCAGGAATACAAAACCCTTTACAGGGAAATACTGGCAGCCGTTTCTTTTGGGCGGTGTTGAAACTCCCGATGCACAATTGTGCATTCATTCAACGAAACCAAAGGGGGCTATCATGGCCAGCATTTTATCACACCAACACAGCAACCAAACCACCCAAAAAGAAAAAGACACAATCCCCATCGAGGCCAACCCATCATTGGGCTGGAAGATGATCTTCATAGCAGGTGGGATTGCACTCATATCTATTTTCATGAATGTGCAATTCGGTTCATCCCTTGGCACGGATAGAACATCACGCTTTTCAATGGGTAGCTTTTACTTCTTGGCAGATTTGGCCAAACTCATCGCTTTAATCATTGCGGGCTTTGCATTGGCTAAGAAACAATATTTCCATGCTTCAATATTCGTGCTTATTTTTCTGTTTACGGTGTCGTTTTCATTGATTTCAACACAATCATATATTGCGGTGTTGTTGGATACCCAAGCAGCGGAAAAGCTGAGCCAGTCTGATGATTACAAGGATTATCGCAATGCCAAGACACGAGCACAACACGCTGTTGAGTCCTTGGCCATATCATCCAGTGAAGTGTCAGAAGCCCAACACAAGCTTAATACTTTAAAGCAGCAACAAGCAGCGGCCAAAAGTATTTATGAAGACTATGCAAGCCGTGGCAACTACCCAACCAGAGCAAGGCAAGCACTTAGTGAGTTAAATGCCATTGAATCACAGCTGGCCAAATATCAAGCCATTGTGAACAGGGGCAGCACCTACAGTGGGGCATTGATTAACCTTGAACGCTTGGAAGGCAAAGACATCAAAGCCAGCGGAAGCGTTCAAAATGCTGGGTTTTCTTCTGTTGCCCATGCCTTGGGGGTAGAGGTTAAAACCTTTATCGATAAGCTACTTCTGGCCATGTCGTTAACTGCCGAACTTATCACCACGGCGTTTTTTGCTTATGTGGGTTATGTGTTTGGTGATCGTGTGCGCAAATATTCACACACTGAGTTAATGCAGATGCAACGCCAACTTGTTCAAGAAACCCAAGAAAAAGAAGCTATGAATGATCGGTTCAAAAGCTTTTTGCCTGTGGTTGAAACATTAGCTGAAGCACAATCTTCTGAAGCACAAGCAGACCCCGAAAACATCGAGCAAGTGAAGCTTCACACCAAGGAAAAGAAAGCCATCGGCACGGAATACACATGCTTTGAAGATGGTTGCAGCAATACTTTTAATGCTCGCACTGTTTGGCACAAGCGATGTGATGAATGCAGGGAAAAACAAAGCAAGCAACACCGCAAGCAAAGAGCGGCAACATCATGAAGCCATTGCGGGTGAGTCAAAACAACAAAGATTATGATTTAGGTTTTAAGCATGGCTTAGATGGCAAGCGTTTATCCAAGGATGAACTGAATGCTTTAGGAATAACCTATCTTCAAGGCTCTTATTTTTCTGGTCACATCATGGGTACAAAAAGCAGGAACAAAAAAGGAAAAACATCATGAACAGAACACTTTACCACCTCATTAATGACGAAGACGAAGACAATATTTATGAAGTTGCCAGTTGTGCGTTGTCACTTATTAACGCGCTTAAACATAAAGATAAAGGCTTGACCGAGAAGCAGCTAGAAAACTTTATTGAATCATTAGGTCGTTTGCATGACTTAACCAATACAGTGACCGCAAGCATTGGCGGGCAGCTTGAAACGATGTGTGGCATTGAAGGCGACTTCTTAAGCAATGTTGAAAAGCACCAAGAATACCTTAAGCAAGGCGGCAGATGATGGACAAGCTAAAATATTTACATGATGAAATAAGCAGCCTTAAAATAAATGAACTTCCAAAAAGCATCCAAGACCTTGCCAATATTGTAGGCGCACCGAAAGCCTTTAAATATGCCTATAAATTTGGCGGTGTTGGTGTGTACTTTCAGGCTTGGAATAATGACGCAAGCGCATGGGAAAAAGACACTAAAGACCTTGTTCGTGTGGTTGGTATAGAGCATGCAAAAGCGTTCGTTGTTCTTTTTTATGGTTACAACCTCAAGATGCCAACTTGTGAGATATTAACCAAACGCCTCACAGGTCGGCAAATTGCCAAAGAACGCCGTGAATTTGGTACACCAAATGCAGTACTGGCCAGAAAGTTCAATCTTGATGAACGGCGACTCTATCAAATCACCAGCGCAGACAGAAAAGCCAGAGGGCTGCCGAGAAGTAGATACGCAGCCAAGCCAGAACGTAAATAATAAACCTATAAAAAAAGGGTGGTCACGAATGACCACCCTTTCCAAGCACTAACAATTTAAGACGTTCCACCTTGTATCCAGCAAGGTAGTGAACGCTAAAGGACT
>JAUZRG010000164.1 GCA_030950585.1 Mariprofundaceae bacterium
AAAGTTGTGTTTTGTGTTGCGTTCACAAGGCATAAACCCATAAAAAAGCCATACGCAACAACGAATAAACAAGAATTGAGTACATTGCCAACTTGTTGCGCTTTATATTGGTAGAAGTTGCGTTTTATCATCAAGGTATTGCACTTATGTTGTATGTTTTTTTCTTTTTACTATGGATAGTTATTTTGTTTTATTTTGTGCCTTTAGGTTTTCCGCTTTTTCTCTGGAAACGCTGCCGCCCTATTTCTATGCTTTATTGGCCAAGGCTCTACCAATAGAAACCACCGTTGCCCCATCTCTCAAAGCATCAAGGTAGTTTGCCCAGTGCTGCATGATCTTGGTTCGTTCTTCCATGTGTTCAGCTCGATCATATGCCCTTATTGTTTTGTTTTTCTCAACATGAGCTAGTTGCCGCTCAAGCACCTTTTCATTGAAACCTTGTTCAATCATTGAGGTTCTAAACATCGCCCTAAACCCATGCCCCACCTGCTTACCTTTAAAGCCCATATTGTGCAAAGCTTTGTTTATTGTGTTTTCACTTATGATTGCCTTGCCAGATCGTGAAGGAAAGGCATGCGCTTGATGACCAGTGAAAACCTTTAATTCGGTAAGAATCTTTATTGCTTGAGTGGATAAAGGCACAAGGTGGACGTTGTCGGGGTTTTCTTTGGCTGACTTCCTTTGCTTCCTGTCTTTGGCTGGAATCGTCCATAAGGCCGCATCTAGGTCTATGTCTTTCCACCTAGCCAGCCTAAATTCTGTTGATCTAAGGAAAACATAAGGCAGAAGATTCAAGGCCATTTTTACAATATAGGTTCCTTGGTAGCCGTGCATTCGTCGCATTAAGTCGCCTATTTTGTGAGGTTCTAATATGGCGGGCATCGGCTTGGCCACATGATCAGGAAACAAGCTTTTCATATTACCCATAGGTACAGCGTTAATATAGCCACTATCACAAGCATATTCTAAGACCTGCCTACATATTTGAGCGATTCTCTTGGCTGCTTCAATAGTGCCCTTATCTATAACGCTTTTGATGATATTAATGACCTGTTGCCGTGTTAGTTGACCAACAGGCACGGAGCCAATGAAAGGGAATACATGCGAGTTTAAACGGCTGTTGATGGTCTTGGCGTGTTTTTCTGTCCATCTAGTCAATTGGATTTGATACCACTGCATGGCCACGGCTTCAAAGGTGTTGGCGGTGAGCTGCTCTTTTTCTTTGGCTTGCTGCTTCTTCAGTTTCTTATGCTGGCTAGGGTCAACACCATCATGATGCAGTTTATGGGCTTGGGTGTTCTTCTCTCTAGCTTCTTTGAGGCTAACGGCTGGATAGGTTCCATAGGCCATCGTTTTGCGCTTGTTGTTGTAGGTGTAACACCATCGCCAATATTTACCCGACGCATTAAGCAACAGATACAGGCCGTCCATATCATGAAGCTTGGCTTGTTTCTTATCATTTGGGATTTTAGCCGTTTTTATTGCCCTGTCTGTCAATGCCATCACATGCCCCTTTTGAATGCGGTATAAATAGCCATGAAAAACAGTGCAAAGATTCATACCGCAGTAAATACCGTTCTTTTTAGTGGTTTCAGTGGGTCAGTATGGGACGTAAGAAGACAAGGAAGCAATAAAAAAACCCACAAACACAAGGCTTGTGGGTTTTTATGGTACGCTATGAAAGCGTAATGTGGCGGAGCGGACGGGACTCGAACCCGCGACCTCCGGCGTGACAGGCCGGCATTCTAACCAACTGAACTACCACTCCTTACACTGCCTAGGCAGTCGTTTCAGCGAGGCGCAATATATAAAGTTACGATCCCGATGTC
>JAUZRG010000165.1 GCA_030950585.1 Mariprofundaceae bacterium
GATTTCCAGCATTCGTATGATTGGCTAAGAGACTTCGCACCAGCAGCAGGGCTGTCGATGTGACCATAAGCACCACCACCACAAGTGTTGATGACGTTGCCATGACCCAAGTTTTCAAAGAAACCTGGTAGACGTAGTGCATTCATGCCACCAGAAATGATTGCAACTGTTGGTTTCATGCCATACCATTTTTGGTTGAAGTAATGACCCATGCATTCGTCACGTTCAAGCATATAAGCAAGAACAGTTTCGCCGCCATGACCTTCCATTTTACCATAACCCATCGTACCCGTATGAATACCTGAAGCGCCCATCAAACGAGAGAACTTCATGAATACCAATGGATCCATGCCCATAGGTGATTTATAAGAAGTTACTGCGCCGTGGCCAGCACGGTGATAATGCAAGAATGTGTCTGGGAAGTTACGACGACAAGTTGTGACACCGTGTACGCCAGTTACAAAACCATCTACCAAGAATGCAACGTGTTTTTCATTGCCATGCTTCGCGAATGTTTCAAGAACATAATCACCACGAGCGATAAGCTCTTTGTAGCAATCGGCGGTGATGTTGGCTGAGAAAAGTTTAGCTTCACCAGTTTCTTGTTGTGCGCGATCCATAGCATCTGCAACTAAAGGAAGAACAGTCTTCATTGGGCAAAAGCTTTGGTTACCTTGAGGCTCATCATTTTTGATGAAGTCGCCACCCAACCAGAATTGATACGCAGCATGAGCGAAAGGCTCAGGGCGTAGACCCAATTTAGGTTTGATGATTGTACCAGAGATATAACCGCCATCAGTTTCAGGGCGACCCAATACTTTCCATAGGTCAGCAATACCCATGTTAGGACCATCAAACTTTTTAATCATCATTTCAGGAACCATGATATCAAGCAAACGTAAGCCTAGATGATCACCCATGCCTTGGTTGTTACCCAAGATAAGTGAATACATTTGAGATACCATGTAGTTGCCATCAGTGATGTTGATGTCAAATAGTTCTACAGGATAAGCTACTTTAAACAGGCCAAAACCATTTTCAAAAGCAGTTTCATCGATTTCATAAACAAGTGCATCAACACCCTTTGTGAAATCATCTGTGGTACAAACTTCAACGTTCGTACCTGTAGACGATTCGGCTGCAATATGAGATGCAACTTCTAAGAAGCCATAACCTGGAGCCGTTTTAACTTTATATGCAGTTAGTAAGTGTTTACCATCAGCAATAAGGTCTGCTTCGTTAAGGCTAAGGTCGGAATAACGATTCGATTGGTCTAATGACATTTAATGTATCCTCCTAAAGAAATAGTATCTGCGTAAGACAGGTTATTTCTATTAATCTGTTGCGAATGATGACTATCTTCATTGATAATGTCTAATCAATAGATATGATGATTATCATAAGTTTTACTTATGATTGAAAAAGGTGGCCATGATGACTTTAAAGCAACTACGTATTTTTTTAGCTGTGGCGCAACATCAAAGTCATACCTTGGCAGCACGCCAGTTATTTATGAGTCAACCCGCTGTATCGATGCAGATTCGTCAGCTTGAAGAATCTTTAGAAATTTCTCTTTTTAATCGGGTAGGTAAGAATATTAAACTCAGTGATGCAGGTCAAGAGATGCTTCATTATGCACGTAGTATCAGCTCTCAAGCTGGGGAAGCCAAAGAAGTGATGCTTGAATTTCGTGATATGAAGAAAGGTCATTTGCATTTAACGATGGCTTCCACAGCCAATTATTTTGCCCCAAAACTTTTGGCTAGTTTTTGTGATCGTTACCCAGGGGTGCAAATAAGTTTAGTTGTAACCAATCGTGCGGGTCTATTGCAAGCCTTGGAGGATAATACCACTGATATTGTGATTATGGGTGCACCACCCAAAAATTTGCCTTTGGCATCTGAAATCTTTATGGATAACCCTTTGGTGGTCATCGCATCACCGACGCACGCCTTGGTAGATAAACCCTATGTTTCCTTGGCTCAGTTGGCCAAAGAACCTTTTATTATTCGAGAGAAAAATTCGGGCACACGTGCAGCCGTTGAGCGTTTTTTAGCACAGCATCATATTGAGAGACCCAGTGGTATGGGTATGAATTCCAATGAAGCGATCAAGCAAGCTGTGCAAGCGGGTCTTGGCTTGGGTGTGGTGTCTAGCCATACCTTAGAAATGGAGCTGTTGTTAAAACGTTTGTGTATTTTGCCCGTACAGGATTTCCCTATTATGCGGCATTGGCGTGTGGTTTATCGTCAAGATAGACATTTTTCAAAGGTGGCACATGCTTTTAAAGACTTTATTTGTGAGGAAGCCAAACATATTTTGCAATTAAAGCTCTGATGATGTGTCCAATGTTTGCAGAAAAGAAATCAGCGCATCTAATTCTGTGGCGATACCGTCTTGTTGATCAAAGTTTCTGATTTGGATGTTTTTAGAGGGATTTTGGTAGCGTGTTGTTAAGCCTTCGACACCTTCGTGATCAGGGTCTAATTGGGCAGGTATATCGTTGAGTGCATGGGCAATATAGGCTTTAGGATAGTCGTGTTGCTGCATCCAACTGTCAATATTGGAGGTGTTGAGTGCGCGATTCAAGTGAGGGTATGCGGGCATATTGCTGATCGTGATGTGGCTTCTTGGGTTTTGAAAGTGCTGGCTTAGCCACGCATCACTGTATTTGTGCCCAACATTGGCTAAATCAGGACCAATGCGGATGTGGTTGCTTTTTTGGTCTTTAAAAAAGGCAAGGTCAGATGAAATAGAATGATTTCCATAACGCTGAAGCTCATCTCTTAGCGGACGAATAACACGAGAATGACAATGCATACAGCCTTCACGTTGATAAATATAAAGACCTGCTAGTTCTAGGGGCGTGAGGAGCTTTTGTGTTTTTTCTACGGGTGCTAAAAATTGAAATTTAAGACCTAGAATGACCAAGCTGCTGCATAAAATAATGAAAAATGTTTTTTTATGCATGTTGATTTCCAGCGATTGATTTGATGTGAAAGATATGCAGGAGCATCAAAACACAGGCGACCATCAGTAGAATGGATGAAGTCCATTGTAAAAAGTGAAAAAGTGGCATGGCTTGTACGGTCTCTAAGTGGCTGTAATATAAATCCGCTTGTTTTCCAAATGTTCGCCACATAATGCCTTGAATCACCCCAGCATTCCATGCAGCCAGTTGAAAAAGAATGACAGCACTGAAGTAAAATCGAATAAACCAACGTGTATATAAAGAAGGCTGTGCGTTGAAAAAGGCAAAACTCAAGGCAAACATGACCAAGATAGGCCAGCTGGACAAGCTACGATAAGAAATAGCCTCTTGCCAAAAGGTAAAGCTGAGCAAGGCATGACTAGGGCTCCAGCTCATGAGTAAAATAGCAGAGCTATAAAATAGATACATCAATACAGAGGCTAACAAACAAAATAGGGCATTGTGATTTTGCCATGTATGGCGTAATTGGAAGAGGTGCCAAAGCATATAAAGTCCACCACCCCACATGGTGATCATCAGTAAGCTGCCAGTGATGAGGCGCAGCTCACTTGGCCAAGCAATACCATTGAAATAATGACACCATATGACCAATAGAAGCGTGCTGATCCAATGAGCTATAAGTAATCTTTTGTGAAGTTTTTTATTGGAGTATTGTGCAATGATGCTATACATCACACCAATAAAGACAGGCGAGATCATCAGGAACAAGGCTTCTTCCCCTTGCCACCATGAGATCCATGCCGATGCGCGTAACCAAGCAAGACCTGCGATTTCGATGATCAGTTGGTAGCTTGCTAATAATAAGCCGCTGACTAAGAAAGCCGTTGAAACGTCTATTTTCTTTGCATGCAAGACATCGGGTGCAATGGACCAGCATAAACAGATGATCGCAATCAACAATAACACAGGGCTAAGCCATGTTGACTCGAACCACAAAGGCAGCACGCTGGCCAGCCCCCATATCAAGAGAAAAGCGGTGTGCAGTCGGGGTGAAGCTTCTAAGCAGCCATGTTGCATCACCCATAAAAGAGATAAATGCAGACCAATACCAAAGACGATAAGCCACATGCTATATTGCCAATCTTGCAGTTGACCATAGTGGCACCATGCAAGGATGTTTGTTTCAGGCCAAAGCAATAAGCTGGTTGAACAAAGGTCTAAAAATGCAATGAAAAAGATGGATAAGGTCATTAAAAAGACTGAGGATGAGACATCCCCCCTGATATTTAACACATACCCTCCATACAAGCTCCCCAGCTAAGAGAGGGAAGATTAAGGTGCGATGACATAAGATACAATAGTGTTTGGTGTTTTTAAATCACTTGGCAGTTTTTTTGTGTTTGGCTAACCTTGGCCGTGGTGGGTGGAAAATGGTAAGAAATACGGCAAATAGCCATACAAAATTAATGATCGTGATGGGTAGTTTATTTGTGATTGTGTTGTTTAATATGAGTGTTTTTTTTATTGCACAATCATTAAACGCAGGCGATGTGGATTATTACTATCAACAATATCGCGGTGCTTTGGCTCAGCCTGAAGCTTCCGATGATCATTTTGACTTGGTATGGCCTGAGCAGATTTATGCACATACCGATAATGAAGTGATATTGCATGCCAAAACATTCTATGGGCAAGCCATTGATATTAGCTCCTCACGTGTTCATTTTTATCGTCCCAGTAACTCAGAGCAAGATATTGATGCGATTTTAGTGGATTTAGAGGGTGGAACCTATAAAACAACCATTAATTTTAGTGCCGAAGGCTTGTGGCATATGCATATGCTGTTGACCTATCAAGGCCAACAACATTTTTTGGATGAAGAGTTTGTTGTGGTTCGCCAGCACCTCAGTTTATCGCAGCGTAATAACGCCTTAGGTCCGAAAAAAGAAAAGTTAAGTGAGTCATGGTCTGGCTTTTTTATCCGTGTGTTATTGGCTCGCGCCAAACAAGAAGCTTGATTAAAAGGGTACTGTTTGCCCATCAAAAGCGATAAAACTACCCGCTGCATAGTTTCGGGCTTGAGATATGACCTTGGACATGCCTTGTACGGATGTGTTGACATCAATTAAACCCGTGTGGTGAGTCATATCGGTTTTAACCCAGCCGGGATGCAAGGTGATGACATGAATCTGCGCATCAGCAAGATCCACAGCCATTGATTTGGAGACGATGACCAGCGCGGCCTTAGAGGCACGGTAAGCATAGGTACCGCCACTGCTATTATCTTCAGATGACCCCATTTTTGAGCTAATATTGGCAATGATACTGCCATCAGATAGCAAGTTCAGTCGGTGAAGGTGCTGTGTGACGTTGAGAGGGCCAACGCAATTAACTTCAAAAGTTTGCAGCATGGTTTGGCTACTGACATCAGACAAGTGCTGATCTGCTTTTGATGGGCCATAAATCCCTGCGTTATTAATCAATATATCAATGTGAGAAGGTAAGTCTTCTGACTTAGGTGTTGCGCCTAAGATATCCCACTGAATGGGGTGCAGTCGTGAGGCTTCTGCATCAAAAACGTCTGCTCTGTCGCGGTAACAAGCCCAAACGTGATGACCTTGTTGCAGATAATGTTGGGAAAAACCAAGCCCTAAGCCTCGATTTGCACCTGTGATTAGAATATTCATAAGGATCATCCTTTTCTTTTTGTGTCTAAAAAATAGACATTATATGGATAAGTTTAAGTCATTTTTGATGTGTCTATTCAATTGTACTGTTTCATTTTAACGGTTTGAGCCTATTTGCTTATGGCCTTTATTCACTAGGGGTATTTGACATGCTTTTTGAGCGACCGTTATGATTGAGCTATAAATCATTGCTGTGACAATATCTTTACAGTGAATGATTGTAAATTAGCACAGGAAATTGGTTGTGCGTTCAGGAGAGGGTCTATGTTAGTGAAAGATGCTATGTCTACCGGTGTTGTCGGTATCAAAGAAGACACATTACTTCGTTCTGTTGTAGAGCAAATGGTTTGGCGAAATGTGACCACCATGCCCGTTGTTGATGATGAAAATAATATTACAGGCGTATTGACGATTCGGGATGTGATGTTGCCATTATATCCAAATTTTGGTGATTATATTCATGATAATGTGCATGCACGTGATTTTGAAGAAATGGAAAATAGTTATAAAAAAGTATTGGAAAAGAAAGTTGTTGATGTCATGACGGTCAAACCGATGACAGTCTCAGCTGATGAACCTATCTTAAAAGCTGCTTCTTATATGGGATTGCGTAATTTACGTCGTATTCCTGTTGCGGATAATGGTAAATTGGTTGGTATCATTAGTGTTTCTGATATTAATACTGCATTATTTATCAATAAATCATAATTTAAACACATCAGTGTGATTGAAGCTGTGCCTTTGGGTGTAGCTTTTTTTATGTGTAGTTATTGGCCAGAAAAATACCAAGCACCACAAAAGCAAGGCTAAGTAGGAATTGCCCACTGATATACAACATAAATAAGCCATAGGCATGCGCTTCGATGAGACGGTAGGCATCCAGCGCAAAAGTGGAAAAGGTCGTGAAAGAACCGAGTAGTCCCACCATGAGTGCAAGGCGAACTTCGGAACTCACGTTAACACGATCTAATAAGTACACACTAAGAAAGCCAAGGCAGAGACTGCCAAGGGTATTGACTGCAAAAGTTCCCCAAGGAAAAGCACTGGGATACATCTTCCCCAAAGAACTAACGACTAACCAGCGCAGACTTGCACCGATGCTGCCGCCAATGGCGACAGCTAAGAGTTCACGCATTGACTAAGAGAACCTATAGTTTTTTGCTCCATGAAAAAGCAATAGCACTATGGTTGTTTTTCATGAGACCAGTAAAGGCTGTGTTGTTGATTTGTTTTTGCGGATAGAAACTGTGGGTGTAGGCAAGGTCTAAATGGGAGTTGAAAATTTCCATGCCCAGACCCACATGGATACGGTGGTGATCAAGGTCAGATAGACGGGGGTTGTAATTGGCCAATGTTGAATTTCCTTGAGCGCGGGTATAACCAAAGCGTAATTGATTGTTTTCATGCCATGTCCAGTTAAGACCCAGCATCACATCCCACGTATTCTTTAGTTTTAAAGGAATGTTTTCAACGCTGCTTCCCACAAGGTTTAGGTTTTCGGTTGCGGAAAATCCACGCCATAGGGCATCTGTTTCAATGCGAAGGTTATCAAGGACATCCCATGCAAGACCTGTTTGCATTTGATCTGGTAAGCGAACTTTAATGCGCGAGTTTCCTGTCACTGCACCAGCACTTTTACCATCGAAACTCATGGTTGTTGCACTGCGCCATGATATGCCCCAGTTCCAATGTGGGGTAAATTCCCAGCGTACGCCAGCATGAGCACCAAAAGATGTTTGGCGTTTTGCCTGAAACTGAGACGTGGCTGTGTCTAAATTAAGCTCACCAAAATAGCCATCAAGCCCGATGGCAACAGCCATATTGCTTTGAATAGCATAAACCATATCTGTATTGGCGTGATACATGCTTAAAAGAGTCCATTTTGCTTGGCCTGCAAATGCGGTTTGTCCCCAATCTCTATTGAGTGAGTGAGAACGGTTATAACCGACACCAAAAGCAATGCGGCTATCACGTGGAACCCATGCCACATACAAATGTTCAAGGCTAGAGGTTGCACGTTGTTGGCTTCTTAGTCCGCCATTGAGGCGGACATGATCTGAAGATTGGCTAAAACCAATGGTCATTTCGATGGGTTGCAACCATGCAATACCTGCGGGATTATGTGCCATGACCGATGCATCATTGCTTTGTGCTACAACGGCATTGGCTTGTCCCATCGCGGAAACAGAAATGTCATCGTTGACAAAAGAAGAGGCGTGAGCCCATGTGTTCATCATAAGGCATATGATAATCACCTTAAGGCATTGAAGAGAGTAATGTTTTAACATATCAAAATAGCTCCGAGCTTATTTGTTACTGTTATGAAGTAGTTCCACACCATCTGGAACATGAAAAATAAATTGATCTTTATTGGGTACTTTGTCCACAATATTTCTAAAATGAATGCGGTTGCGATTGCCTAAAGCATCACTGCTTTCTGCATAGTCAACGAGAGAAGCCTCGCTAAGTCCAAGCCATACTTGCGTGCCATTTTTGATCTGAACTTGATAACGCTTTAGCTGAGGTTGTTGTTTGAGCAAGGTAATATCTTTGACACTGATTTTACCCGCGAGTAATTGCATCACCGCAGGGTCAACCTCTTGCATATCATTGAGTTGTCTCACTTGCATTAAATCAGGTTCGTAGTGCCAAAGATAAGTGCCATCGCTGATAAATAATTGCTCATAAGGCATGCGATACTGCCAACGAAAGCGATTGGGGCGATGAATCATGAGTTCACCTTGATAAGCTTGTTCTGTGCCATCAGAAAACATCAATGTTTGATCGAAGTGACAGGAAAAACCCTTCATGTTGGCCATATTTGTTAATGCTGACTGCAAATCTTTGGGAATAGTGTCTGCCCATGCTTGTGGCATCAGCATGATGCTTAAACATAAAAGAGAGTAGAGATGTTTCATTTATTTTTTACCTCTTGTGCTTTAAAAAGTAACGCCATTAATGTTTTTCTGATTGATCAGGTGCCATGACTTGGCGAATACCACCACTACCTGGTGCGGAGACAATGCCATTACTTTCCATAGCTTCGACAATGCGACTTGCACGGTTATAGCCAATGCGAAGATGGCGTTGAATCATTGAGGCTGAACATTGTTTCTTCTCCACCACCAGAGCAACGGCTTCGTCAAAGCGTTCATCATACTCAATGCCTTCAGAATCAGTTTGATCAGCATGATCTAAAATAGCGGCATGGTATTGTGGGCCTTCTTGTGCGCGCCAATGATCTGCAATGTCAGAGACTTCTTTGTCCGTGACAAAAGCACCGTGAATACGCACCAATTCGGTACCAGAAAACATAAATAAGCTATCGCCATAACCCAATAATTGCTCGGCACCCATTTGGTCAAGAACCGTGCGTGAATCAATTTTTGAGGATACTTTAAACGAAAGTCGGCTTGGTAAATTGGCTTTGATGAGGCCTGTGATCACATCCACACTGGGGCGTTGGGTGGCAACGATCAGGTGAATACCTGCTGCGCGTGCTTTTTGTGCAATGCGGCAAATGGATTGTTCCACTTCTTTTCCTGATATCATCATCAAGTCAGCAAGCTCATCAATGACAATCACAATATAAGGAAAGTGTTCGTGTTTGGAGCCTGTGGCTTTGACGACTTGGTTGTAACTATCGATGTTGCGAACTTTAAATTCAGCCATGATTTGATAGCGACGATCCATTTCTAAAACAGCCCATGCAAGCGCGCGACTGGCTTTGTTCGGTTCTGTGACCACGGGTACCAATAAATGAGGAATATCTGCATACATAGATAGTTCCAACATCTTGGGGTCAATCAAGATGAGCTTAAGATATTTGGGGCTATGTGCCATGAGTAATGAACAAATCATGGTGTTGATCGCAACCGATTTACCCGAACCAGTGGTGCCTGCAACAAGCAAATGCGGCGTTTTTACCAAATCAAAAACAACAGGTTGCCCACTAATATCAACACCGACAGCAAGAGGTAGTTCGCCTTTGTTCTCTTGAAATTGCTCACTTCGTAGAACCGTTTTTAATAAAACCGTTTCACGATGACTGTTCGGAATCTCAATGCCAATGGCTTGTCGTTCATGAATATTGCCTGCAACGCGCACACTCAAAGCACCCATACCACGCGCAAGATCAGCCTGCACATTGATAAGACTGTTGATCTTGACACCAGCTTCGGGTTTAAAAATATATTGTGTAACCACAGGGCCTAACTTAACATCAATAACGGTTCCTTTGATCTTATATTGCAATAAGACTTCTTCAAGGCGTTCTCGATCATCTCGATCAATTTTATCGGTATCTTTTGGGGCTTGAATATTTTTAAAGAGTTGGAGGCTAGGTAGTTCAAAGGCATCTTTTGGTGGTGTGATATCTTCTTTAACCTCATTTTCGGGGCTTGTCTCTTCCACGTTTTCTTCTGCTATATCTTCCCAAATAGCTTCTTCACTTTCTACTTTAGGTTCATCGATGATGAGCTCGGGGCTGACTGATTTACTTACTTCAGATACCATTTCATAAATCATGGTATCGGTAAGGTCATTACTCATATTTTGAAGCGATAGGTCAGGTAAGTCATCAATAGAAGGTAATATATGATTAATATCATCCAATGATAATTCAATGGACTGATTAATTTCGACCTCTTTTTTCTCTGTTGTGTTTTTTGTGTCTTGGTCGTTGATGTCAAAATCATCATCAGCATCAAGGCTAATCATGATAGGAGCATCATATTTTTCTTGAGGTTGTACTACGAGGTGATGATTGGATACGGCTGGCTCTTGATGTTGCCGTGAGTCTTGTTGTGGCGCTTCTTCGTTGTCATTGCTCACAGTTTTAGTGTGCTGGGTTTGAGTACTATTTGGTGTGTCAAAATCAAAGATGATGCTTGCATCATCAATCTTCTGATGTGATTCTTGATCTTTTTCATCAATACCCATTTCGTCCATAGAGGCCATGATTTGAGCGGACATTTCATCAACAATATTGAGTGAAATCTTAGTGTCTTTCTCTTGAATATTTTGAAGCTGCATATCTTCAATGCCATCTTTTGTATGGTCTTGATGACTTTCATTCAGTTGCTGGGTCAGTGCATCAATTTCACTATGATCTATCATGGGTGCTTTATCATCGGATTGGTCGGTGAAGCTCTGCATGTCCACAGCATCCATTTCAACGTGTGGTGTTTTATCGTCGAATTGATCGGCAAAGCTCTGCATGTCCACAGCATCCATTTCAACTTGTGGTGCTTTGTCATCGAATTGATCGGTGAAGTTCTGCATGTCCACAGCATCCATTTCAACTTGTGGTGCTTTGTCATCGAATTGATCGGCGAAGTTCTGCATGTCCACAGCATCCATTTCAACTTGTGGTGCTTTGTCATCGAATTGATCGGTGAAGCTCTGCATGTCCACGGCATCTATTTCAACTTGTGGTGCTTTGTCATCGAATTGATCGGTGAAGCTCTGTATGTCCACGGCATCTATTTCAACGGGTGATGTTTTATGATCAACACTTTGCATGTCAAAGACATCAATTTCAATTGGTGGTTCTTTGTCGTCAAATTGATCGCTGAAACTTTGCATCACAGCGACATCGCTTTCAGCTTGTGTTGTTTTAGCATCGAATTGATCACTGAAGCTTGCTGTCACCACAGGATCGCTGTCAGCTTGTGCTTTTTTATCGTCGAATTGATCAGTGAAACTTGGTGTCTCCACAGGGTCGCTTTCAACTTGTGCTGTTTTATCATCGAATTGATCGATGAAAGTCGGTGCACCCGTATTATCTGTTTTAATGTGTGCTGTTTTATCGTCAAATTGATCACTGAAGCTTGATGTATCGACTTCAAGATTTTGCGGTGTTTCGATAGTTGAGCCTGAAGCAAACTCAGGTGTTGTTTTGTCTTCTGTATCGAGCATCGTTTGATTGTTTTTTTGTGCTATTTCTTCGTTTAAATCAAGATTGCTGGTTTGAGATGCGCTAAATTGATCCACAAGGGTTTCAATGCGTTGCTCTTCGTGCATATACCATGGTTGATTAAAAGCGTCTGCCCGTTGCTCACGGTATTCATCATCATCACGATCAAAGTAAGTGCTGCTCTCTTCTTTGTTGGTTTTTTCAAGCTTATGACTTTCTTGGCTTAAATCTTTAAGGGAGTCTTCCAAGGCATCTTTGATGGGTTGAGGTTCTGTGGCGGAGAAGTTGCTGGTTGAGTCTGAAGTTTCTTTTGTTAGCAGCTCATCTGTTTTGACATCAACGGTGTTTTGTTCTGGGTTTGTCAGCCTTGCTGTTTCGTTTTCTTCGTTTGAAATAGTTGAATCAGGCTTAGGAGGTAAAGGCATATCATCAAAAGGAAAGTCTTGTTCTAAGTTTTCTTGTTGCCATGCTTTCTTTTGCTGTATTTTGGCTTGACGTTGTTGCAATGCTTTCTTGATACGTTGAAAGTGTTTTTTTGATGCGGCCGTGATTGCCTTAATGTGTTGTTGGCATTTTTTTGTTGTGCTGATAAACAAAGGAACCAATGAATGACGTAGGGCAAGTGTCAAGCTGCTCCATAAGGTTAACAACAATAAAAGCACGGTGATAAAATGAGATAATGTGTTTTCTAAAGGCAAGGCAAGCCATTCACCGATAATGCCACCACTACCCTTAGAGCCGTAAAGTGTGCAAAAACAAGAAAAAATTAAAATAACCAGTGCCCAACACAAGTCGGCAAGGTAAATCACTTTAGTTTGCGACTGTGTTGGTCTTATTCGCCATAGCCATGCGATACCTAATAACAACCATAACCAAGTTGTTGCACCAAAAGCTTGGAACAAAACATCAGCAATCTCATAGCCGATAGACTCGATCCAATTGCTGGTGCTCGTTTCTGTTATTTGTGCAGCCTCTTGTGCTAAGTTACTAGGTTTCTCAACGGCTGAATAGCTAAATAAAGACAGAGTCAACACAATTAACCATAAAGAAAGAATGCTAAATGGTATGACTCTGGATAGGCGAAAACGTTGCATTAAATCTCCAAAATAACCGCAAGAACAACAGGGCGACGGTGAATCTGACGCTTGAACCAACGGCGTAACCAAACCCGCACTTCTTCGCGCATATTGGTGGCATCCGACATCATTTCAGGGCTTAAGCCTGTTAGGTAGTGGGTGAGGTCATCGGTGGCTTGTTTTAAAATATCTTGGCTCAATGAGGTGTGTAGTACACCAAAAGCTTCAATTTCAGGCTGACCTAATAAAGTACCTTCATGTTCGCTGATCATGACCACAGCATTGACCATGCCATCTTCTGCGAGTTTACGGCGGTCACGCAATACAGGGTAATCGATTTCATCACTGCTATCGACAAACACAGCACCACTATGGAACGTTTGTCCTAGTCTGATTTCGTCTGCATCGACTTCAACAGACTGACCGTTTTCAGCAATAATGGTGTTTTGGGCAGGAATACCTGTGGCTTGTGCCAAATATTGATGCTCAACCAAGAAGCGATATTCTCCATGAACAGGATAGAAAAAGCGTGGCCGAGTCAGTTGCATCATGGTTTTGAGTTCATGTGCTTGAGCATGACCTGAGACATGTAAATGCACATGACCAGCATGAACAATACGTGCGCCACGGCGATAAATGTGGTTACACAGTGCAGATATAACGGCTTCATTACCCGGAATGACGGAGGATGAGAAAACAACCAAATCGCCTTCTTTTAATTTAAAGCCTTTCATATGTCCTTGGGCAATACGTGCCAAAGCCGCACGAAACTCACCCTGAGATCCTGTCGCAATCATGAGAACTTCATGATCTTCAAGATGCTTTAAATCAGACATGGTGTGCACAAGACCATCAGGAATATTTAGGCGGTTGAATTGATTGGCAATTTGCACATGCCGTTCAATGCTTCGACCTGCAAAGATGACTTTTCTGCCGCATTGTACGGCAGCATCGATGATTTGCTGAATGCGAAACATATTAGATGCAAAGGTGGTGACCACGACTTTACCTTTGCATTCAGAAACGGTTTGGCGCAAGCCGTGAGCCACACTGCGTTCACTTGGGCTGCTGCCTGAGCGGGTCGCATTGGTGGAGTCAGAGGCTAAGAGTAAAACACCTTGATCACCAAGGGCGGAAAAACGGTGTAGAGCCGTTGCCCGACCATCGACAGGAGAAGGGTCAAACTTAAAGTCACCCGTGTGGATGATCGCACCATAAGGGGTATGAATTGCAATAGACATGGCATCCATAATGCTATGGGTGACAGGAATAGCTTCAATACCAAAAGGCCCAACATCAATTTTACCTGTTTCTGGTAAAGGGTGAATGTCCCAACGAATTTTGGCTTCATCTAATTTGGCTTTGATTAAGGCAATGGTAATGGGTGATGCATACATGGGTACATCGAGTTTGCGAATTAAGTAAGGAATCGCGCCGATATGATCTTCATGGCCGTGGGTTAAGACTAAGCCACGAAGGTTAAAGCCAAATTCTGTTAAGGCGGAAATATCGGGGATAACCACGTCAATGCCATATTGGCCTGTGCCTGGAAATCCCATGCCACAATCGACGATGATCGCTTCGTCACCGATGGCATAGACCATCATGTTTTTTCCAAATTCGCCGACACCACCGAACGGAAATAGGCGTATGGGTTGGCTCATTTGGCTACCCCACGGCTACCCGGCTTGATAGCAGGTAGTTCACCATTTTGGCACATGGGGCAAGTTTTAGGGTCATGGCTTTCAACGTTGAGGTCAATCAGTGTTTGATGCGGCATATCAAAACGGTTTTCTTGGTCTGGTGCGCGATCGACCAGAGCCATAACCTTAAAGGGGTTGCCACCGTGTTGGCGGACGACTTCGATGCATTCACGCACTGATCCGCCTGTGGTGATGACATCTTCAACGATCAAGACACGTTCATTACCTTCAAAACTAAAGCCACGACGCAGGCTCATAATGCCTTCTTTTCGTTCGGTAAAAATAAAAGGTTTGTTTAGTGCACGTGCAACTTCATGGCCGATAATTAAACCGCCGAGTGCAGGAGCAACCACCACATCAATCTCTTCTGTTTGGACAAGGGAAACCAGCTCCGCAGCTAATTTTGCAGCTAAATCAGGATACATGAGAACTTTAGCTGACTGCAAATAACGTGCTGAATGACGACCACTTGATAAAACAAAATGACCGTTCAACAATGCGTTGGCTTGTTCATAAAGACTTAAAATTTGTTGATGGTTCATGGCTAGGATACACTCCAATGTGTAGAAGAGCGCAATGATAACAACAATGCTTCTAGTTACCAGTAGTCGCTAATATTGAAGTGATTTTTATGCTATATCTCTTTTTCGTATGTAGTGGCTATTATGGGTGATAAAATAAGAAGAGATATACCAACAAAAAAGCAGTTTTATTGATTTAAGTGATGTCAGTATGGTGGAGATTTTAGGCAAGGTATGGACTCTTTCTGCTTTTGTGGGTTTTTTTCAAAAAACTTTTAAGGATCGCAACAGTAATGGCTTTATCATGAATGCGATGACCAATATGGATCCCATTGATGCTGAGAAAGTTCACTTTGGTGATGTGGCGATAACTCATGCCATGACCACAGCGCCGTTGATTGACTCACCTAATATGCTATTAGGTCTAAGTGGTTTTTCTGAAACATTGACCTTGTCCTGTGGTTATTTTCAGCCCGAAGAGGAAGATCCTATTCGAGCTGTTTTTGCACAAGTTGAAGCGGTGTTGCAAGGTTTAGATTGAGTGGGCTATGCTTCTATTTCTAAAGGCACAAAGCCACTGCCTTCTGTTCTGAAGTTGGTCAGCATGCCTTGGTAAATGCGCCCAGCAATGGCGACAAGGGTTTGGCCATGCATATAAAGGCGAATATCTGATTTATAGCTGATGTCATTCATGGTGACTTTGGCAGGGGGGATGAAGGCTTGCATGATCATGTTGGGTTGGTTGGTTTCGGCAAAGCGTTTGCGGGTGATACTTTTACCCAAGACAACGCCTTTTCCAGCATGACTCGCCGTCGGTTTAAATACCCATTGTTTGCGCTCTTTCCATAGTTGATCTTGATCTTGATCTTGGACGTATTTGGTCATAGGAATGATGGCACGAACGGCATCGGCTTGTGGTTGAGAAATAAACTGTTCTAAAAAGTCTGGGCGGTGCCAATCAACCATGCGACCTTTATCACCTAATAAATCATAACTTTGCGGGTGCGGGTTTAAAACCACTTGATTGGATAGGTAAGCACTTTTAATATGTTGCATCGCAGTCGTCTCAAGGTAAAAATCAGTGTGACGGTTGTAAATCATATCAATTGTATGCTCTTGATAGCTTAAGTGCCCATCTTGATGAAGCTTAATTTGAGAGGGGTCTAAAATAAAAACTTGGCGGCCATCATCACGTAGTAATTGGGCATAAGCTTGTATCTCAGAATACATGAATTGCTGTTGAGGATCTTCATCCATGATGACAATGGTTTGCCATTCAGGCTCAAACATTTTTAAAATACGTTGTGGAAGGGTGCTCTCTGCCTGCCCTAATTGAGGCTGATCTAACCAATCTTTTTGTTGAGATAGGTATAAGCCACCAGCATTGTTGTTGATTTCAATGAGCTGGGGTAAGCCATCCTGTAGATGGAAGTCATAACCCATTAAAATACTTTGATAGTTGGGTGTTTTCGCAGCTGAACCTGTCGCTGAGCTGGAGGCTTGGTAATCAGGATTTAGAATGAGTTCCTGCATTTTCTTTGCAAAAGAAAACATGTGTTGAAAATCGTTTTGGGAGATTGAAATAGGATTGCGCATGTGCAGAAAACTATCACCTTTGATTCATATTGAGTACAATGCGCCCCGCTATGACATCAATTAACAAGACGCAATTACCCGCTATGCGCTTAAAAGATATTCAGTCTTGCATGAAGTTATGGAAGCAACCCATGTACCGTGCCAAGCAAATTATGGAATGGTGCAATAAGGGTGTGCTAGATCCGCATCTCATGCGTACCTTGCCAATTCCATTGCAAAATCGTTTATCTGAAGAGCTTTTATGCATGCCTTTATCTAAAAAACAAATGCTCGAGTCCAAGGATGGAACGAGAAAGTATTTATTTCATAACCAGAAAAACAGGTTGGCGGAAAGTGTTTTTATTCCCGAAACAACCCGTGGAACCATTTGTATTTCATCACAAGATGGCTGTGTGTTTGATTGTCCTTTTTGCCACACAGGCACACTACCTTTTAATGGTAACTTGAGTTGTGGTGAAATTACTGCGCAAGTTTTAATGATTAAAAATGACTTGCGCGAAAACCCTGCGCACAATGAATTGTGCGGTGTGGTGACACATTTGGTTTATATGGGTATGGGTGAACCTCTCGCCAATGAAGATGCGCTGCATCAAAGTATTGCCGTGTTTTTAGACAAACATGGTTTGAATATTTCTCGTCGACGCATCACAGTGTCCACATCGGGCGTGGTGCCTGCCATTCAACGTTTGGGTGAGGCTTTTGGGGTAAATCTAGCCATTTCTTTGCATGCAGCCACGGATAAGCTACGTGATGAATTGGTGCCTATTAATCAAAAGTATCCTTTGCATATGTTGCGTGAATGTTTGGATGCTTACCCGTTACCTAAACAACGTCATATTACCTTAGAGTATGTGATGCTGGCGGGGGTTAATGATCGCGAAGAGGATATTGCGGCACTGCGTGCCTTTGTGAACCCTGAACGTGAAAAACTTAATTTAATTTGTTTTAATTCATTTGAAAACAATCCTTATAAAAGCTCAAGCACTGAGCACATTAATCAATTCTCCCAAGCATTAATTAAACACGGCATTCGCACGACGGTCAGACGGTCGCGTGGTAGTGATATTATGGCAGCTTGTGGACAGTTAGCGGGGAAAGAACATGGCTAAACCTTTGCCTTCACGAATAGGTATCATCGGTGGTAGTGGTATGTACCACATTGATCAAATTGAAGTGTTAGATGAGTTACATCTAAATACCCCTTATGGTGAGCCATCAGCACCGTTGGTGTTGGCTAAATGGCATGGGCAAGAGGTTGTCTTTTTACCAAGACATGGTTCCAAGCACGAAATCCCACCCCATAAAATTAATTATCGAGCCAATGTGTATGCGATGAAGCTGGCAGGTGTGACACAGCTTATTTCTGTATCGGCGGTGGGTTCCCTGCGCCAAGATATGGCACCGGGTGATTTCGTTTTGGTTGATCAGTTTGTTGATTTTACCAAAGGACGAGAGAGTACCTTCTTTGATGGACCGATGGTGGCACATGTATCAATGGCTGATCCTGTTTGTGCTTCCTTAGGTCAAAAGCTGAGCCAAGCTGCGGCACAGCATGACATTAACTGGCATCAAAGTGGCAACTATTTGGCTATGCAAGGCCCTCAGTTTTCTTCACGCGCCGAATCTGAGCTTTATCGTAGTTGGGGTTTGGATGTGATTGGTATGACCAACATGCCTGAAGCCAAGTTGGCGCGTGAGGCAGAAATTTGTTATGCCACCATTGCGATGTGTACGGATTATGACTGTTGGCACCAGCATGAAGATGATGTCAATGTGGCTGCGATTTTGGAGCTCATGCAGCGCAATGTGGCGAATGTAAAAGAAGTATTGAATAGCTTTATGTTGGCTTGCCAACCGATGTCTTGTGCTTGTCAGACATCACTTGATGCTGCGTTATTGGCAAAACCAGCTGAGCAAGATGAAAAAGCGTTGCAGCCTATTTTTGCTTTGGTGGAACGCTTTCTATGAAATACGCCTTGTTATTTGTGTTGATATGGATGTTATCGGCATGCCAAGCACTTATTTCACCAGCTGAGCAAGAGGAAAATGATCTTCGGGCTGAGTCTCATTACCGTTTGGGTATTCATGCCTTGCAAATGCATTCGGCTAAAAACAACTTATTACCTAAGGCTTTTAAAGAACTTTTGATTGCAGAGGAATTCTCGCCACAACGGGCTGATATTTTAGATGCTTTGGGTTATGCATGGAGTCTGCATGGTAACTTGAAAAAGGCAGAAGCCTATTATGTGCGTGCGATTAAATACGATGCGTCAGCTGCCACTTATAATAATTATGGTGGTTTGTTGTTAAAACAAGGTCACCCTAAAGAAGCAGAAAAACAATTTCGTAAAGCTTTGGAAGATCCACGCTACGTGAATTCTTTTTTGGCATACATTAACCTTGGTGATGCTTTGTTAGAGCAAAGTCGTTTTAGTGAAGCCATTCCTGCTTATCGGCAGGCCAAGTTACTAAATCCCAACCAAGAAGTTTCTCGCATGAAAGAAGCAGAAGCTTATGTGCGTTATCGCATGGATAGTCATGCCATCGCTTTGTATGAAACCATTGTGAGAGAACATCCAACGTATAAACAAGCTTTGCAAGGCTTTTTGCGTTTGCTGAGGCAAAATGGTGATGTCGCAAAAATACGTCTTTATTTAAGAACTTTTCGTGAAAAAACAGATGCTCCCGCTGACCAACGTTGGGCAGAGAAACAGTTAAACCTTTTAAGGTAGATGGAGTTGAATGTGAGTGATGATAAAGCACCTGAAAATGAGGCTAAAATTGCAGAGCAAAGCATAGCCCAGAAAATTGGTGTACGTTTACAGGAAGCTAGAGCAAGCCAAAATGTTGATATGGCAACCATTGCCAATCGCTTGCGTTTGCAACATGTGTACCTCGAAGCTTTGGAGAGAGGGGATTGGGAAGCTTTGCCTGACCAAGTTTATGCCTTAGGTTTTTTACGCCAATATGCAGATGCGCTGCGGATTGATGTGTCTCAAGAGATTGATCTTTTAAAAACAGGTGTGTTTGTGCTGAAGCCAGCGCATACCATTTCTGATCCTGGAACAGTTTTAGGAAGCACATGGTTTCGTTGGGGTTTTATTGTATTTTTGATAGCCTTTGTCATCATTAATGTGGTTTATTTCTCAAAAAAAACACCTTTTCAACTTGATGTTGAATCTTTGACTTCAACAGCGGTAGAGGTCATTCCAGACTTGATGACAACACCCGTTTTGGAAGAGTCCACCAATACGATCACACAAAGTGAAGCTGATATTTCGAGCTTTGCAACAGAAGAAGTGGTTGCTGATGTTGTCCCTGATCCGATAGAAGAAGCTCAGCTTCAAGCTCAAGTCGCTTTAAATGAGCAAGCCTTGCTGGATCAGTATGCACAACAGAATGTTGAGACTGTAGCAACAATCCTTCATACTGGTTTGAATGTTAGCGCACCGTTAGAGCTTGTTGCAGAAGAGAGTAAGGTGAATCAGTCCTTACATCAATATCAATTTTCAGCAGAAGGGCAGGATGTTTGGGTAGAAATATCCAATCCCAGTAAGCAAATATTATTGAGTGTGCTCATTCCATCGGGAACAACAAAAGTTGTGCAGCACCGTTCACCTTTCTTATACCTGACCTCTGGTAATATCTTTGCTTTATCAGTACGTTTGGATGATATTTTAATCTTGTCAGCTGGGGAGCTTGGTAAATCAGGTCAGGTTGTACGTCGTCGTAAAATTAGCTTACCTGCTGTTGCCGATAAATCACTTTAAATAAACGGTTTAGCCTATGCACCCTTTAAACATTCAATACCACTATATTGATCAAGAAGATCAGATGCTGTTGGCTTGTTCACAGCTTAAAACAGCGTCTGTTTTATATATAGATACTGAGTTTCATCGTGAGTCCAGCTACTACCCAAAACTTGCTTTGGTACAGGTTTTAGGTCTTGGGCAATGTTATTTATTTGATCCTTTACAGCTGGAAGACTTACAACCTTTATGGGATTTAATCCACCAGCCTAGCGTGGTCAAAGTCTTTCATGCTGCACGCCAAGATCTAGAGTGTATTTTTCACTATAGCCATAAAATCCCTTATCCTATTTTTGATACACAGGTCGCAGCTTCTTTGTTGGGCTATGGTTCACAAATTGGCTTTTCACCACTAGGGCAATGTTTATTGGATATTACTTTAAACAAAGAAGAGTCCTATAGTGATTGGCTGATGCGACCATTAACCGAGTCCCAGAAAAACTATGCGGCATGCGATGTGCTTTATTTAGAGCCGATGTATCAGCAGCTAATACTTCAATTAGAAAAGGAAGATCGTGTGGCATGGCTGCATGAAGAGCAAGATCATTTGTATCATCCCGATATTTTTCAAGTGGATAGTAAGCAAGCTTTTCAGCGCGTAAAAGGTTTTCAAAAATTAAAAGGCCAACGTTTGGCTGTGTTGCGTGAGTTGGCACTATGGCGTGAAGGTTTAGCCAGAGATAAGAATATGCCGCGTCGTCGTGCTTTTTCAGATGAAGGATTGATTCAGCTTAGTCGATCTAAGCTTCCGACGTTGGAACAGATGCTTCGTTTTCGCGGTATTTCCGCTGGGCATATTAAGAAGCATAGCGAGGTTTTGCGTGAGGTTATTGCGAAAGGTCTGGCCTGCGAGAAGAGTGATTGGCCCGCTGTTTTACATTATCATACCCCCTCAAGAGGAACGGTATTGCGCCAAGAGTTATTGTTGACTCTTTTAAAGCTGCGTGCTTATCAAGAAAATATCGCGGTTGAACTATTAGCCAATAAAAAAGATTTGATGGCGATAGCAGCTTGGAAATCAGGCGAAGAGATGCCTGATTTGCCTTGTCTACAAGGTTGGAGAAAGAAGCTTGTAGGGCATGATATGCTGACATTATTAGAAGGAAAAACCTGTTTAGAAATTGATATGGAGACAACATTGCCCAACATTAGGAAAAATGCGTGAAACTAGCCTTTTCATTGGATGCAATGTCGTCAAGTGCGCAAAAATCTTGGCGTTTGGGTGTGGATGAGCAGTGGCATGTTTGTCAGTTTTCCCAAGATGTTGGTGCAGAAGATTATTTGATTGATGACCCTGATGAATTAAAAAAATGGCAAGGTAAACGACTTAAGAAAACAAACACAGGCATGGTTGTTAGCGACAAAGCGGGTTTGTTTGATTTTTTAATGCGTGGTAACTTTGTCTACCCTGTGTTGCAGCGTTTTTCCGCGCCAACCCTACCCAGTAAAGAAAATTTAGAGCAGTGTATTCGTCATGGCCGTGCAGGCAAAGCACAGCTACTGTATTTAAATCTTGCGGGTCAATTCTCTTTGTTAGATACAACAAACAATCCGATCATTGGTAATTTGAATATTGCAGTACGCGGTGAAATTGCATCTTCATCCCTTTATGTGGGTGCGGATGTCTCACAAATATTCTTGGACATATGGTATGTGCAATTTCTCCATGCATGGCTGGAGCACCTGAAGTGCAAGCGGCTGGGTATTTTTATTCCTGAACCACATAAAACGAAATCAGAAGATGAAATCACTGCTGATATTTTAAATTGGCAACCACAAACAGTGATCGAAGGTCGTTAAGATGCGAGTGGTTACTGTTAATGTGAATGGTATTCGTAGTGCAGCCCGCAAAGGTTTTTTCTCTTGGTTTGAATCTTTGGATGCTGACGTGCTTTGCATGCAAGAGATTCGAGCCAAAGAAGATCAAATTCCAGCAGAAGCACAGTTAGAAGCTTATCACCGCTTTTATTATCCTGCTCAAAAGGCTGGTTACAGTGGCGTGGCTCTTTATTGTAAACAAAAGCCAGATAAAGTTCACTATGGCCTTTCCGAATTGGATGGTGAACATTGGCAAGAGATGGATGCACAAGGACGATATATTCAAGCGGACTTTGGTGATTTAGCCGTGATTAGCACCTACTTTCCCTCAGGCTCTAGTTCAGCAGAACGACAACAAGCTAAAATACAGTTTTTAAAAGACTTTTTACCTTTTATTTCTCGCCTAATGGAAACAAAACAAGTGGTTGTCTGTGGTGATTTAAACATTGCTCATCAAAGGATTGATTTGAAAAACTGGCGTGGCAATCAAAAGAACTCTGGTTTTTTACCTCAAGAGAGATCGTGGTTTGATGATTTGCTGAAAGTAGGTTTGCACGATATTCTACGCGAATTATACCCACAAGATGAGATCTATTCATGGTGGTCAAACCGTGGTAAAGCAAGAGAAAATAATGTGGGTTGGCGTATTGATTACCATTTGTGTAGCGATACTCTGGCAGAAAGAGCGCTAAAGGTTATGGTATATCGTGAACAACTTTTTTCTGATCATGCGCCTATAATTGCTGACTTTAGGAAGAGTGATGATGCAAGCTAAAAAAGATGTTGATGTCTTGGTCGTGGGTGCGGGGCAAGGTGGCACAGCCGTGTTGCAAGTCTTCTCTCGTTGCTCATGGATGAATATTTTAGGTATTGTCGATCGTGATCAAGATTCAGCAGGTATGATCTTGGCGCGAACGATGGGCATTGAAACATCGACAGATTTAGAAAAAAGTATCTGTAATTTTTATGGTGATTTGATTGTTGATGTGACGGGTCGGCAATACACGTATCAAAAAATTTCAGCTTTGCGTACCCACAATAGCATTGAAATTATTTCAGGTAAGGCCACGCGCCTTTTGTTTGACTTGGCGAGTCATCAAATTGATGATCAAAGTGTGATTGATGCTCAAACGTTGCGCTTGCAGTTATTGAATAGCATGCTGGATATTTCTTTGAATTTAGAAGAAAACCAAAATTTAGGCAGCGATAATAATGTATGCACAGCCCATAAAGCCATTGCGATTATGATAGAAAAGGATCATTGCACCGTTGCGGGTATTATGGGGGATCAATCAAAGCCGCTTGATGAATCCTTAGCAGCAAAATTAAAAAAAACCTTTTCTGATAACTATATTCAACAGCAATTGCCTGAGAATTCACTGTTTATTGAATTGCCTGAAGACTTTTATCTTGAAGGCTTGGATACATATTACACTTTAGCGATTCCGCTACATCGAGAAGGGGATGATGAGTTATTAGGGGTTTTGTTTTTTTATACGCCGTTACCTATGGCGAGTGAAAAAGTTAAAATGATTAATATCATCGTAAAGCACCTTTATTTATCAGTGAAAACACTTTTCTACTATCAAAGCCTTGAGTACCATGCCATTCGTGATCCTTTGACGGATATTTATAATCGGCGTTATTTTGAAAAACGTTTGACCGAAGAGCTCTCACGTTTGAATCGTCAAGAAGACATGGTGTTCTTTTGTTTGTTTTTTGACCTTGATCATTTTAAGCAAATTAATGATGTGTACGGTCATCAAGCAGGTGACCTTTCCTTGATTATGGTGGCGACTTGCGTGGGTAACATTTTGCGTGATTATGATATTTTTGCCCGTTATGGTGGTGATGAATTTGTTGCCGTCTTACCCATGAAGGAAAATCATAAAAAGTCTATTCATGTGGTGGCAAAACGTATTTTATTGGGTGTTAGGGCTTTGCGTATTGCCAAGTACCCTGATTTAAGAATTGGCACTTCCATTGGTGTTAGTTGTATTTATCCTTCTGAGAATCTGAATGCTAACGAGGTTGTGGATCGTGCAGATCGTGCGTTGTATCAGGCCAAAGATGCGGGGCGTGGCGTGGCGTGTCTGCAAGATAACGGTGAGCAAAAGATCATTACGGTTTAAAGGTTTGTTGTAAGCTTTGCACTTGTGTGAGCGGCCTTGATGCTTGATCCAAACGTGCCGCTGTGAGTTTTCCACCCCATACACAACCCGAATCCAAACCCAATACATGGGCTTGATCCTCGACCAGACCCATTTCCGCCCAATGACCGTAGACAATGCGCTGATGACTTTTCTCACGCAGGCTAAACCACGGAATCTTAGTATTTAATTGATCCGCTTTGTGCCAATGAAATTCATATTGGCTGGAGCAGTAACGGGCGCGCACAAAAATATCCAAGCAAAAAAATAAATGGGCATCGCTCCCGACTTTGGGTTCAATGTTGGGTGTGTTTTGTTGCCATGCTTGCATCAAGAAAGCATGCCAATCATCACTTCGGAGGATGGCTTCTAATGTTTGGGCATAACAACGTGTTTGCTCAAAAGACCAGTTGGGATGAATCGAGGCATGCACCATGCACCATGCGTGAGTGGCATCTTGGTAAAACAACGGGCGGTGTCGCAGCCAATGGCATAGTTTATCCGCGTCTTTGCTTTGCATGATGGGTGAAAAAAAAGCGTCGTGTGGTCGGTTCTTATTCGCAGACCATAATAAAAAGCTAAGGTCATGATTGCCTAAAACACAGTGGCAGGCATCCCCCAAATCATATAAATAACGTAATACCTGACATGATTTAGGGCCACGATTGATAAGATCGCCCACTGCCCATAATTGATCTGTGTTCGGGTCAAACGAGATGAGGTCTAAGAGTTGACGCAATTCATCGTAGCAACCATGAATATCGCCAACAGCATAGACCGCCATCGAATGAAACTAGTTCGTAGTCATCAAGGATGGAATGATGGCTAACGCTTTTTCGACGTTCTCTGGTTGTGTTCCACCTGCTTGTGCCATGTCAGGGCGACCGCCACCGCGACCACCAACGATTTTAGCGATTTCACGAATGATATTGCCTGCATGAAACTGCTTGAGTAAATCTTTGGTCACGCCTGCAATGAGCTGAACTTTTTCACCGCGCACAATTGCCAAAACAATCACACCTGATTTTAATTTGGATTTGCATTTGTCCATGAGGTCACGCAAGTCCACGCCTTCTTGGGGAGGGATTTGCATGGCTAAAAGTTTAGTGCCTGCACAATCCGTAGCTTGGGTGATTAAATCATCCAAAGAGGAAGAGGCTTGTTTGGCTTGTAGGGCGCTAAGTTCTTTTTCAGTGCTTTTTAGTTTGTCTTGTAGTTGTTGTACTTTGGCCACGGTTTCAAGCGGATTCACACGCAATTGCGAGGCAATGTCATGCAGTTGTGCTTGTTCTTGCTGCATGGCTTGATAGGCACTAAAACCTGTGATGGCTTCAATGCGACGCACACCTGAAGCAATTCCCACTTCACTGATGAGACGAAACAAACCAATGTCACCCAAGCTTTTCACATGGGTTCCACCGCAGAGTTCGACCGATGTACCAGCTTTGACCACACGCACTTCATCACCGTATTTTTCACCAAATAATGCTATTGCACCTTGGGCAATGGCATCATCTTGACTCATGCATTGGTTTTCTAGGGCTTCATTTTGCCAAATGATTTGATTCACACGTTGCTCAACATCTTTTTTCTCTGCCGCGCTCATGGGTTCCATGTGATTAAAATCAAAACGCAAACGTTCAGCATTGACCAAAGAGCCTGCTTGTTTGACATGATCACCCAAAACGACGCGCAATTGTTCATGCAACAGATGGGTTGCCGTATGGTTATGACAAAGCTGATTCCGACGAGGTTGTTCAACCCGACAAGATGCCCCTTGATGCACATCAATGTGACCGTGTTGAACCACACCCACATGGGCAAATAAATCAGGCAATGTTTTGATGGTCTTTTTAACTAAGAAGGTACCTGTTGGAGTCGTGATCGTGCCCGAGTCACCCACTTGGCCACCTGACTCGGCGTAAAAAGGGGTTTGGTTGCAAAAGAGCCATGCTTCCTCACCTTCTTGTAGGCTCACCTTGAGGTTTTCGCCTTGTAATAACGCCAGTAAAACAGCCTCGGATTGGGTACTTTCATAACCAAGAAACTGGGTAGCACCGTGTTCTTCGTGCAAGCTAAACACCGCAGGGGGGAGGCTACTTTCACCTGAACCACTCCAAGCACTGCGCGCACGCTCGCGTTGGCTTTGCATGCATTGGTTAAAACCTGCGACATCCAACACAATGTCGGTATCGCGTAAAATATCTTGGGTAAGATCCAGTGGAAAACCAAAGGTGTCGTATAAGGTAAATAAGGTTTGGCCTGCAAGGGTGCGTGAGGCATCAAGTTGCTCAATGGCATCATCCAGAAGTTTCAAGCCTTTGTCTAAGGTCTTGATAAAACGTTCTTCTTCGATGCGCACAATGCGGGTGATGTGTTCTTGTTGTGCTTTGAGTTCGCTAAAGTGCTCACCCATTAAATCAACCAATGTTTCCACAAGCTGATACATAAAGGCTTGTTTTGTGCCCAATAAACGTCCGTGGCGGCAGGCGCGGCGTAAAATACGACGCAACACAAAACCACGCCCTTCATTGGATGGCATCACGCCATCTGCGAGTAAAAAGGATACAGAACGCAAGTGATCAGCCAACACACGCAGGCTCATATCTTGTTTGTCGTTTTGGCCATAAGCCGTGCCACTTATTTTTTCAGCAGCAGCAATGAGTTCTCTAAATAAATCGGTGTCATAATTGTTGTGTAAGTTTTGCATCACAGCGGCCACACGTTCCAAGCCAATGCCTGTATCGACACAAGGTTTGGGTAAAGGGGTGAGCACACCTTCAGCATCACGGTCATATTGCATGAAGACCAAGTTCCAGATCTCTACAAAACGATCGCTATCTTCTTCGGGGCTACCTGGAGGGCCACCTGCAATGTGTTCGCCATGATCATAAAAAATCTCTGAGCAAGGACCACAAGGCCCAGTATCACCCATCGACCAAAAATTATCTGAAGTTGAGATATAAATAAGTTGCTTGGTTTGGAGGCCAATATCTTCAAGCCAAAACTTGGCTGCTTCATCATCCTCATGATAAACGGTGACGAGCAAACGGTTGGCTGGAATGTTTAATTCTTGGGTTAAGAACTGCCACGCAAAACGAATGGCATCACGTTTGAAATAATCGCCAAAAGAAAAATTGCCAAGCATTTCAAAAAAAGTGTGGTGACGTGCGGTTTGTCCCACATTTTCCAAATCATTGTGTTTACCGCCAGCACGCACACATTTTTGGCTGGAGACGGCACGTTTGTAGGTGCGTTGCTCGTGGCCAAGAAAGATGTGCTTGAATTGCACCATGCCTGCATTGGTAAACATTAAGGTTGGATCACCGTGAGGAACCAAGCTACTGGATGGTACGATTTCATGATGGTTACGAGCAAAAAAGCTTAAAAACGCTGCCCGAATGTCTGAAGTTTTCATCATGTCTCCTGTTCTAAATCATAAAAAGCGCGCAGGATACTATCAGCATCAAAGCCGCGACGCTGTAAAAAATGCATCAAGCGTCTTTTTTTCTTGGTATCGTGTTGGTATAAATTCTGTGGGTCTCGTTTAGAAATCAAGGCTTTGCAAACGGATGTATCGTCTTGAACATCATGCAGTTCAGCGAGCACCAACTCGATGTGATTACGGGTAACGCCTTTGCTTTGGGCTTTGTAGGCAATGTGTTTTAAGCTTTGTCCACGGCTGAGTTGCATGCGAAAAAAGTTCTGAGTAAAGCGGTGGTCATCCAAATAGTTTAAGTCCAGCAGACGTTGGATGATGTAGTCAATGCCGTCTGCTGGTGTCTCTCGTTGTTGCAATTTTTGGCGCACTTGTTGTTGGCAATAGTCTCTGTGCGCCAAAATGTTGAGGGCATACCGCCAAAAGGATTGGTATGCCTTGGGTGTCATGCGTCGGTTTTCAAAGCGCCAGCAACAGGAATGCCTAATTTTTCACGCAATTTATTCTCAATATTTTGGCAAAGTTCAGGATGTTCTTTTAAATAGTTACGGGCATTGTCACGACCTTGGCCAATGCGTTCACTGCCGATAGAATACCAAGCACCGCTTTTGTTGACGAATTGATGTTCCACCCCAAGATCGAGCACTTCACCCGTGTGCGAAACACCTTCACCATACAAAATAGAGAATTGCGCCAATTTGAAAGGCGGTGCAACTTTGTTTTTGATGACCTTCACCTTGGTTTCATTACCCAAGACTTCATCACCTTTTTTAATCGCAGTTCCCCGACGAATATCAAGACGAACGGAAGCATAAAATTTCAGTGCATTACCACCAGTGGTGGTTTCAGGGTTGCCAAACATCACACCAATTTTCATGCGGATTTGGTTGATGAAAATAATAATGGTGTTGGAGCGTGAAATGGTTCCTGTGAGTTTGCGCAAGGCTTGGCTCATCAAACGGGCTTGTAGACCCATATGAGAGTCACCCATATCGCCTTCGATTTCAGCTTTGGGGGTGAGGGCAGCCACAGAATCGACCACAATCATATCCACACCGCCAGAACGGGTGAGTACATCAACAATTTCTAAAGCTTGCTCACCATAATCAGGTTGAGAAACAAGTAACTCATCGGTTTTGACACCAAGTTTTTCTGCATAAACAATATCAAGCGCATGTTCGGCATCAATAAATGCAGCTTGGCCACCAGCCTTTTGAATTTCTGCAATGGCATGTAAGGCGAGTGTGGTTTTACCTGAAGATTCAGGGCCAAAGATTTCAACGACACGACCACGTGGATAACCACCAATGCCCAAAGCAGCATCAAGCGCTAAACTACCACTTGAGACGGCATCAATAGCTACACGACTGGATTCATCCATGCGCATGATGGAACCTTTACCAAATTGACGTTCAATCTGGCTAATTGCAGATTCAATCACTTTTTGTTTGTTAGACATGAGAAACTCCTTGGGGGCATAAGTTTAGCCCACCGAAAAAAAATGGATAGCCTTAAAATGATCAAAGCAGGCGGCAGCCTAGGTGAAAGGTGAACGAACGTATACCATAATAATTGAATATGTATTTGTAATGTCATGATGTTTATGCTCATATTTGTAAGTTGTTTTCTAAGACCTTGGCTAAGGTCATTGATGGTTGTATTCATAATTGAGGTTCTACTTGAAACAGGTAAGGATATAATATTGCTAGTATACTATTGTTTAGGTTTTGCGATGCTCATTGTTGTGCTGGTCTTAGTGTTGAGGAGTCGTGCCAAGGATCTGAGAGAGATAAACCTTAGAAAGATAAAATATATGTTAGAGGATTTAGATACTCTTCAAGGGTATATCGATGTTTGTAAGTTTGTACAAAAGGATCGGAAAATGATCGCAGATCGATTAAAGATTGTTTTAGCTGCACGTGTTGGCTTAGAAGGCATGCAAAATTTAGATAGGCAAGCAGTGGATATCGCGTATGTAAAATTAACCACTGAAGAAAAAGAATTACAACGGTTTGTCCGTCAGTTATCTGTTAAATCATTGATGGCGGTCAATGTTAACTTATCTAACTGGGTGACAAAAACTAAACATAGTCATGCTATTAAAGTGATAGATTCTTGGTACGCTGAGGAAAAAAAGAAAGCGATGAAAAAGAAAAGAGGCATCATTGATATTCGTTTAGCCCATTCTTTTAAGATGTTAAAAAAACACCTGTCCACTTGGATCGCTGATTATAAAGACCTTCCCCATGTGAATGAGCTACCTTTTTGTTTTTCACCAAGTCGCTTGAAAAACATGGCTTTTCCAGGGAGAATATCTTCAGATATTAAAAATATGATAAAGGTATTAAGATCGGCACAAGCTGAAATTGAAGATCAGATCAAGAAAAAGTCTAACAAACCTGAAGAGAATAAATCTAAAGACAAAAAGCCTGAAGACAGAAAGCCTGAAGACAGAAAGCCTGAAGACAGAAAGCCTGAAGACAGAAAGCCTGAAGACAGAAAGCCTGAAGACAGAAAGCCTGAAGACAGAACGCCTGAAGACAGA
>JAUZRG010000166.1 GCA_030950585.1 Mariprofundaceae bacterium
CCAGGGCCAAATCAACGTCCAACAGGACCGAATCAACGCAATCAAAGACCGACCACTGCACGAGGTGCGCACTCATCACCACGTACAACAATTCGCAAACCTGTGTTATCACCTGCTCAAATTGCTGCAAGTAAAGCGCCTAAGTCATCGTTAAAGCAAATTGAAGCAACCATTAAGCGTGAGCGTGCGGATGCTCGTCGTCAGCAGCAGGCTCGTCGTTCTCCATCCTCACGACCTAATTCGACAGATCGCAATAGACCAACAACAGCGCGTCCTAATACGACACCAAGAGTAGCACCGGCATCTGTACCGTTACCAGCAGCGAATGCTCCAAAACGGGCTCCAGGTAAAGGTGGTCAGCGTTTTCAACAGCGTCGTTTATCACCTGCTGAGAAAGCCTCTCGTCGTAACTATGCCTCCAAGCGTCATGGCGCACCAATGACGGAAGCTCAAGAGGAGCGGATGTCACGTTTGGCGAAAGGTGGTAGCCGTAAACGTCATGGTGAAGACGATGATATGAGTTCTTTCGTTCAACGTGAAGTTGAAGTAAGGGGCGATGTATCTGTCACTGACCTGGCTGCACGTATGGCTGTGAAGGGTGCTGATCTTGTGAAGAAGCTTTTTGGCATGGGTATGATGGTCACCATCAATCAAATGTTAGATGCAGATACAGCCTTATTATTAGTTGAAGAATTTGGCCATAAACCAAAAGTGATTAGTGCAACCGCAGCAGAAGATAAGTTGAAAGAAGAAGTTGTTGCTGAAGAAGATTTAGAGCCACGTCCACCTGTTGTTGTGGTCATGGGTCATGTGGATCATGGTAAAACCTCTATTTTGGATGCTGTGCGTAAAGCAAAAATTGCAGATAGCGAAGCGGGTGGTATTACCCAACACATTGGTGCCTATATGGTTAAAATCAATGAGAAAGAACGTGTTGTGTTTATTGATACACCGGGTCATGAAGCCTTTACAACATTGCGCTCTCGTGGCGCTCAATTAACCGATGTTGTGGTACTTGTTGTTGCAGCTGATGATGGTGTGATGCCACAAACGATTGAAGCTTTGAACCATGCGAAGTCTGCAGGTGTACCTATTATTGTTGCAGTGAATAAGATGGACAAACCTGAGGCCAACCCTGAAATGGTGCAGCGTCAACTTTCTGATCATGGTTTGTTAGCAGAAGCATGGGGCGGCGATGTGCCATTCGTACCTGTGTCTGCGAAAACAGGTGAAGGTCTGGATGACTTGCTAGAAATGTTAGCGCTTCAAACTGAAATATTAGAATTAAAAGCCAACCCGAACCAACGTGGTAGCGGTGTTGTGATTGAAGCGAAACTAGATAAAGGACGTGGCCCAGTTGCAACGGTTCTTGTGAAAGCGGGTACCTTTAAGAAAGGCGATATTGTGGTCGTGGGTACGGTCACAGGTCGTATTCGTGCCTTGGTGGACGAGAATGGTGTGCAACATCGTACCGCTGGCCCATCAATTCCAGCTGAAATTCTTGGTTTAGAATCTGTTCCTGAAGCAGGACAAGAAATTACGGCTGTTGAAAATGAACGTCAGGCACGTGAAGTTATTGCTTATCGTAAGGATAAAGTACTTCAACTTGGCCTCGGTCAGAAGAAAATGTCTCTTGATTCTCTGTTTAGTGATATTCAAGATAAAAATCTCAAAGAATTGGCTGTTGTGGTCAAGGGCGATGTGAGTGGTTCGGTTGATGCTATTTGCCAGTCCTTAGAAAAATTAAGTACAGATAAAGTTGCGGTGAAAGTTATCCATAAAGCGATTGGTGGTATTAACGAAAGTGATGTGTTATTGGCCTCAACATCAAATGCAGTGATGATTGGCTTTAATGTTCGTCCTGATACCAAGGCAAAAGCAACATCACGTCGTGAAGGTGTCGATATTCGCTTTTACCGTGTTATTTATGATGCGATTGATGATATTCGTGCTGCTATGGAAGGCATGCTTGACCCTGATAAGGTTGAAGAAGTAACAGGTAACGCTGAGGTTCGTGAAGTATTCACCGTACCTAAGATAGGCGCTGTTGCAGGTAGTTATGTGACGGATGGTTATGTGACCAGAAAATCTGGTGTCCGTGTATTGCGTGATAGTGTTGTTATTTATGAAGGTGTTCTAGCCTCCTTACGTCGCTTTAAAGATGATGTGAAAGAAGTTCGTTCAGGTTATGAATGTGGTGTAGGCGTTGAGAAGTTCAATGATGTGAAAGCTGGCGATATCTTTGAATTTTACATTATGAAGGAAGTTGCAGCGAAACTTTGAATAAAAGCGGTGAGTTCTCCAAATCTCGTTTAGAGTCGAATATTTCTCGGCTCTTAGGGGCGTTGTTACAAAGTGAAGTGAAAGATCCTTCTCTAATTGGTTTTTGTATTGTTCGTGTGAAAATGAATGATGTGAGTTTGATGAAGGTTTGGGTTCATCACATGTCACCAGAGTCAAAGAATTCAATTAAAAAATTGAATAAAATGTCATCACACTTTCAATTCATGCTTCGTCGTAGCTTGGGTCGTCAAAAGATTCCTCGCTTATTCTTTATTTGGGATGATGCTGCCGATAAAGGGCAGCATGTTCTTGATATCTTGAAAGGCTTGGATGCGCCTGTATGATATTGTGGCAGGATATTCATGCCGCTATTGATCAGGCTGAAGCGATTGTTTTGGTCACACATGAAAACCCAGATGGCGATGGATTGGGTTCAGAATTAGCCCTTTATCATGCTCTCGTTCAGTACGGAAAAAAAGTTTATATTCATAACTATAGCCCTGTTCCACGTATTTATCGCTTTTTAGCAGGCAGTGATGTCATAACTCATGGTTGTGATTTTCAGCCAGATTCAACAGTTGACCTTATGATTTCACTGGATTGTGGCGATCAGAAAAGACTATCGATGCCGCGCTCTTTTTTTGATCAACGTCTTTTAATTAATATTGATCACCACGACACCAATAATTACTTTGGTCAGCTTAATCATATTCAAAAAGACGCTTGTGCGACTGGTTTTATGATTTATGAATTGATTGGCGTGCTTGGTATCACCATCAGTGCCGCGATGGCTCAAAGTTTATATGTCACCTTATTAACAGATACGGGAAGCTTTCGTTATCCGTGTAGTTCTTCGTATGTTTATCGTTTGGCCGCAATATTGATTGATGCAGGTGCTGAGCCATGGCCGATTGCTGTGGAAGTATATGAAAGCGCGACACCTGGCCGCATGCGTTTATTGGCCGCTTGTCTTTCAACATTAAAGATGACTTTTGATGCGCGTGTGGCTTGGTTAAGAATTGATCAAGCGATGTATCAAGCCACAGATTCGGATGTGGAAGATACGGAAGGTTTAATTGATTACGGCCGTTGTATTCAATATGTGGAAATTGCTGTTTTAATTCGTGAAGAATCGCAAGATTTTTGGAAAGTGACATTTAGAGGTAAATTAGATACGCATGTGGGTGAATTAGCCCAAATGTTGGGTGGTGGTGGTCATGCTTATGCCTCAGGTTGTGCACTCTGTGGCAGCTATGATGAAGTTTTTGCACAAGTTCATGATGTCATCAGGAGTTCGCTTGACACCAGCAGTTAATGGCATTGTTCTATTAAATAAACCCCAAGGTTGGACATCTCGAAAGGCTGTTAATGTTGTGCGTCGTCTTTTTTCAAGGGTGAAGGCAGGTCATACAGGCACGCTTGATCCACTCGCAACAGGTATGTTGCCAATTATGTTGGGTAAAGCAACACGATTTGCATCCATTGGCTTAGATGCCGATAAAGCATATGAAGTAGAGATTGATTTGAGCTTGCAAACAGATACGCTTGATTTGGAAGGCGAAAAGCTTGAGTCTTTTTCTGACATGCCAGAGCAAGAAGCTGTGTATGCTGCCGTTAAAACTTTCTTGGGTCAGTCAGAGCAAATACCACCTCAATTTTCAGCGATTCGTGTGGATGGAAAGCGTGCTCATGCGATGGCTCGTGCGGGTGAATCTTTTGAATTGGCAGCAAGATCCGTGATTTTGCATCAAGTTGACGTTCTATCTTATCAAGCTCCTGTATTGAGTTTGTATGTGCGTTGTTCTAAAGGAACCTATATTCGTTCTTTGGCAAGGGATATTGGTTTGGCCTTGGCTGTTGGTGGTTGTGTGCAGCGTTTGCATCGTTGTAGTACCGCAGGTTGGCATGTCGATCAAATGGTGAGTATTGAGCAATTAGAAGAAACACCAGCGGCGCATGTGTTATCGACTTCACAATGGTTGCATGATTTTCCTAGTATTCAATTGAACGCTGAGTTAGCACGTCGTTTTTTACATGGGCAGCGATTAGTCATGCCAGAGATAGTACATGATATTTATCAAGTGATGTATGCGGGTTCTTTATTGGGTACGGCAGAGTGGAAAGAGGGTGTGTTACATCCTCAGCATGTTTTAGCAACACAACAGGAGATTTTTGATGATGCATAAAGTGGTCGTTGCAGGGTCGTTACTTTTTGTGTTGATCGCTGTGATTATAGGATTAGGTGTAGAGGAAAAAGAAATGACAGAAGTGAATGATAAAGGCTGGCCAACAAAGGCTTCTCAATTAACCGATGGACATGTGCCTGTGGGTAATCGTGTGCTTTTGGAATTAGAAAGCGGTAATGTTGAAATTGAATTGTATCCAAATGTTGCCCCAAGTACTGTGGCGAGTTTTAAAGCTCTGATTGCTGTAAAATTTTATGATGGTTTGGTTTTTCATCGTGTGATTCCAGGGTTTATGGCGCAAGGTGGTGACCCTGATGGTAGCGGTATGGGTGACCCTGGTTATAAAGTGAAAGCAGAATTTAGTGATCGAAAACATGTTAGAGGCACGTTGTCGATGGCGCGTAGTGGTCACCCTGATTCAGCGGGTAGCCAGTTTTTTATTTGCTTTGGCCCTCAGCCTCATTTAGATGGTCAATATACGATTTTTGGTCAAGTTATATCAGGTATGAATTTTGTGGATGAGTTGAAAGTTGGTTCAATCATGAAAAAACTAACTGTCCATAAAGATTAATTGATTTCTAACAAAAAGTCGGCCTTCTTGGGCTGACTTTTATTGTTGTTTTACGAAGGCTATAGATAATGACCCAGCGTTTAACCCGAAACTTCTCCATCATTGCGCATATTGATCATGGTAAATCGACACTTGCCGATCGCTTGATCGAGGAAACGAATGCTTTATCTCAACGTGAGATGAAAAAGCAAGTACTTGATTCTATGGATTTAGAGCAAGAGCGTGGAATCACGATCAAAGCGCAAACCGCTTGTTTGTCGTATCCAGCCCAAGATGGTGAGGTGTATCAATTAAATTTAATTGATACACCAGGTCATGTTGATTTCACCTATGAAGTGGCGCGTTCTTTGCAAGCTTGCGAAGGTGCTTTGCTCATTGTTGATGCCACTCAAGGTGTGGAAGCACAAACCTTAGCAAATGTTTATATTGCGATGGAGAATGATTTAGAAATTATTCCTGTGATCAATAAAATTGACTTACCTTCTGCCGATGTGGAAGAGGCAAAACGTCAAATTGAAGAAGTGATTGGTTTGGATGCCTCCGAAGCCTTGTGTTGTTCTGCTAAAACAGGTGAGGGGATTGCTGATATTTTAGAAGCCGTGGTGGCTCGTGTGCCTGCTCCCTTAGGTGATCGAGAAAAACCGTTGCAAGCATTGATTGTGGATTCATGGTTTGATACCTATGTGGGTGCGGTGGCTTTGGTACGTGTGGTGCAAGGTGAAATTCACAAATCAATGAAGCTACGCATGATGTCGATTGGTGTCGCATATGATGTGAATGATTTGGGTGTTTTCTTACCTAAACCTATGCCTCGTCAGAAGCTTTCAGTGGGTGACGTGGGCTTTGTGATTTGTGGTGTGAAGCGTTTGTCTGACCTTAAAGTTGGCGATACTTTAACTTCTGATCGTCATCCTGTCGAAGAAGCTTTACCAGGATTTCGTGAACCAAAAGCGATGGTTTTCTCAGGTATGTATCCTGTTGATTCTGCTGAATATGGTGAATTGCGTGATTCTTTAGAGAAGTTACGCCTGAATGACCCTTCTTTTACCTTTGAACCAGAAAACTCGACTGCCTTAGGCTTAGGGTTTCGTTGTGGATTCTTGGGTATGTTGCATATGGAGATTATCCAAGAACGTTTGGAGCGTGAGTATCAGCTTAATCTCATCAGCACAGCACCTTCCGTGGTCTATAAAATACATTACAAAGATGAACGTGTGACCGAAGTCTCGAATCCAAGTGATTTTCCTGATGTGATCGAAATTGCCCATATTGAAGAACCGCGTGTGTTGGCTAATATTTTTACGCCCAATGAATTTGTGGGTGCGATGATGAAACTTTGTCAAGATCGGCGTGGTGATCAGTTGGATATGAAGTTTGTGTCTGAAAACCGTGTAATGTTGACCTATGACTTGCCTTTGTCAGAACTTGTGATTGATTTTTATGATAAATTAAAATCATTATCGCGTGGTTATGCGTCTATGGATTATGAAGTATCCTCTTTTAAAGAGTCAGATGTGATCAAACTAGACATTCTTGTGCATGCTGAACCAGTGGATGCTCTGTCCATGATTGTGCATCGCAGTTGTGCTGAAACACGAGGGCGCGAGTTGGTTTCACGTTTACGTAAGCTGATACCACGCCATCAATTTGATGTTCCCTTGCAGGCAGCCATTGGTGGGCGTATTCTTGCTCGCGAAACAGTGAAAGCTGTGCGAAAAAATGTGATCGCTAAATGTTATGGTGGTGATATTAGTCGTAAGCGTAAATTACTTGAGAAACAGAAAAAAGGTAAGAAACGTATGAAGTCCATCGGCAGTGTGGATGTACCACAAGAAGCCTTTATGGCTGTGTTAACGCTTGGAGAAGATTGATGATAGAGAAGCAAAAACCAGTATGGCGTGAGTGGCTGGAAAGTTTGTTGGTGATCTTAATATTGGCGTTTACTATTCGTAGTTTTGTGATTGCACCTTTTAAGATTCCATCCTCAAGTATGGTGCCAACCTTAGAAATTGGTGATTATATTTTTGTGGTGCGTTATCCTTATGGTCTACGGATCCCATTAACAGATATTCAGTTTTTTCCCACAAGCGCGGAACGTGGTGATGTGGCTGTATTTGATTTCCCAGAAGATCGCAGCAAAGATTATATCAAACGTATTGTGGGCGTTCCTGGTGATGAAATTCGTTATAAAGAAAACCGTTTGTTTGTGAATGGTGAAGAAATGCCTTTAGAAAAATTAGGGCGACGTATTTATTTTCAAGCCAATGATAATGCGGACACCTCTGGTTTGTATGAAGAAACATTGCTTGGTGTGAAGCACCATGTTTTGCGTAAATCCTACTCGATTAAAGACGGCGAGTGGATCGTTCCTGAAGGGTATTATTTTGTGCTCGGTGATAATCGCAACAATTCCAGAGATTCTCGCTTTTGGGGTTATGTGCCTCAATCTTACTTGGTAGGTAAGGCTGTGGTGGTATGGTGGTCTTGGGATAGTCACTTAAGTGAAGTTCGTTGGACTCGTTTAGGTAAATTATTACATTAATAATTTTGTTGGTGTAGGAAGGAGTAATAGAATGCAGCAAGGTTTTTCATTTATTAAAATTATTCTTTTAACAGGTATCATGGCTGCGGCTGCGATTGCTGTGATCATGGTCTTACCTGTGTATAATCAGTCTTGGAAAGTTCAAGAGGCGATGGAAACAGTGGTTCATTTTTATGAAGGTGGTGGCGAAGCCAAGGCTAGAAAACATCTCTCAGAATTATTTGCTGCTAATCTTTTAAACGATGGTTCTTTACCCGCTGAGTTTCAAGATAATTTGAAAGTCATTGCCGATACCTATGATGCCGATGTGAGTTTATCTTCAGAGTATGCGATTGAAATTTGGTTTTTAGGTGAACTTGCTGATGTGAAAGACCCTTCAAACTATCGCGTGTCCGATTTAAAGGGTATGGATATTTTACGTGAAAAAGTACGCTTGGTGCTGGAGTTTAGCCCATCAGCGAAGACCGAAGGCTTTTAATTTTTGCAAGATTTTCAACAACAGCTGGCTTATCAATTTCGTGATGTGGCATGGCTAGAACGTGCTTTAACGCATCGGTCTTGTGCCACAGAACATTTGGAAAGATTAGAGTTTCTTGGTGATGCTGTCTTAAGTTTAGTGATTTCAGAGTATCTACACTGCACTTACCCTGATGTGAATGAGGGTGAACTATCCAAGTTACGTGCTAACTTGGTTTGTCGTGATCGTTTATTAGAAGTGGCTGCTTTATGGTCGTTGGATCAAGTGGTACATGTGGGTGGTGGTGAGCGTGATGCGGCGGGCCGTATTCGTTCGGTATCTATTCTGGCTGATGCTGTTGAAGCTTGCATTGGGGCTGTTTTTTCTGATGGTGGCTGGGATGCGGTGCGTCATTTTGTCTTGGATCATTGGAAAACGCTGCTTAGCAGTGATCGTATGCAACAGCGTGATGCAAAATCATTACTACAAGAATACACCCAGTCCAAAGGCTGGGGATTACCTGAATATCAAGTGACAGAACAGAGAAGTAAGAAAAATCATCATTTTGTGGCTCATTGTTATGTACAAGGTGTTCTTTCTGGTGAAGGAAAAGGCGAGCGCAAGAAATATGCGCAAATATTAGCGGCGGAACAGGCATGGAAGACAATTCAACAAAAAACATAGATTATCATTGTGGTACGATTGCCTTATTGGGTCGCCCCAATACAGGAAAGTCGACTTTATTAAATCAAATTATCGGTACGAAAGTTGCGATTGTGACCTCAAAACCACAAACCACACGCAATCGTATTCTTGGTATCCATACCGATGAAGAATCACAAATGATTTTCATTGATACACCAGGTATTCATAAAGGTCGTAGTCGGCTAACCAAAAATATGGTGCGTTTGGCTTATGAAGTGGCCAAAGAAGCAGATGTGTTGTTGGTGATGCAAGATGTGAGTAAACCTCTGGATCAAGATAGTAAAAACATGATTCAGCATTTTGTGGAGAATGAAGCCCATAAGCCACGTATTCATATTTTGAATAAAGTGGATAAAATTAAAAAAGAAAAACTATTTCCACGTTTATTAGAAATACAGAAAATTGATCCTGAAGCCCAAGCTTATATTCCGCTCTCTGCCATAAAAGGCAAACAATTGGCAGGTCTCCAGCAAGAGTTGATTAAAGCCTTACCAAAAGCCGCTGCGAAATATGATGAAGATATGTTTACTGATCAAAGTCAACGCCAGTTGGTGGCTGAGTTTGTGCGTGAACAAGTTTTCATGGCCATGCAAGAAGAGATTCCTTTTCAAACTGCTGTACATATTGAAGATTTCCGTGAGTTTTCCAATGAGAAAATTGAAGTAGATGCGTTGATCATTGTGGGTTGTGAGCGTCATAAACCCATGTTGTTGGGTAAAGAGGGCGAACGTATTAAGCATATCGGCACTTATGCCCGTAAACACCTTGAAGAAGTCTTGGGTTGTCATGTGCATCTTAATTTGTGGGTTAAGTCGCAACCGAATTGGTTTGAAAATCCTTCGGCATTGTCTGAATTAGGATTGAATGTCTGAGTTTTTAGATCAAGCGATTTTATTACGTTCCATCCCATACCGTGAAACCTCATGTATTTTACACCTTTTAACGGCACGGGATGGTCGTCTATCGCTATTAGTACGTGGCGTAAGAAAGAAAAAAAGTGTGTTTCGTTCGGAATTAGCCCCGTTGCACCTTTTAAGTCTTCGTTGGAAAAAAGGTCGTTCAGACTTGGGTTATGTGCAAGAGCTGCACCGACTTAAACCCTTGCTTTCGGAAGAAAATTATTTGGACGCTTTAAAGCTGAATAGTTTAGCCTATGTGCTTTTTCCTGAACGTGAGCCCATGTCGATGTCTTTATTATGCGAGGCATATGCGTTGTTGGAACAGCGGCGATCAGGTTTATTGGTCGCAGTATGGTATTTATTGGCAAAACATGGCTGGCTGGGTGAACTCCATCATTGTTGGCATTGCATGGCAGAAGATAGCCCATTGCTCTGGTCACAAGCTTCTTGCTGCTGTCAGGCTTGCGGTCAAGGCATGGTTTTGAGCAAAGGTTTATGTTTAAGCATTGAGTTTAGCATGCGTGGCGATAACATTCGTTTGTCTCATGCTTATACCTTAAATTGGATGCAGATGATTCAAGATATCTTAGCACAACACGGTTTAAAACGTCTTAACTTTGAATAATTTCTCAAGATAAAAGGAAATCATATGCTTTTAGGTGTTAATATTGATCATATCGCCACGATTCGCCAAGTCAGAGGCACGACTTACCCCGATCCTTTGGATGCTGTTGCTATTTGCTTGAAATCGGGTGGTGATAGTATCACAGCGCATTTGCGTGAAGATCGTCGCCACATTCAAGATAGAGATATGGCGCGGCTATGCACGATTCCTGATTTACATGTGAATATGGAAATGGCAGCCACCGATGAAATGGTTGGTATTTGCTGTGATTTAAAACCTATAGCTTGTTGTTTAGTACCTGAAAAGCGTGAAGAACTCACTACTGAAGGTGGGCTTGATGTGATCGGTGGTGAGGCTTATTTGCGGCCTGCCATTGCACGCTTAAATGCTGCTGGGGTTCGGGTTTCTTTATTTATTGATGCCGATAAGGCGCAAATTAATAAAGCTATTGAACTGGGTGCTGCTGTGATTGAACTGCATACAGGTCATTATGCCGATGTCACAGGCCAAGCGCGTCAAGATGAGCTAAAGCGGCTTCAAGATGCAGCGACCTTTGCGGCTGGTATGGGTTTGATCGTGCATGCTGGTCATGGTTTAACCTTAGAAAACACCCCTGATATTGCAGCCATTCCTGAGCTGAAAGAACTCAATATTGGTCATGCTATTGTTGCCGATGCTTTGTTTAAAGGTTTGGCGCAATCTATAGCAGATTTTAAGGCATTGTTGCGTTGATTTTTGGTATTGGTACGGATCGTGTGGTCATTGATCGCATTGCGCACAGTTTAGCGCGTTTTGATCAACGTTTTGTACAACGCATTTATACCAAGTCTGAATATAAACATGCTTGTAAACATCAAAACAAAGCACGGCGTTTGGCAATGATGTTTGCAGCTAAAGAAGCCACTGTGAAAGCGATAGGCACAGGTTTTGTGGGTGATATTCGTCCTCGGGATGTGGAAGTGGATTACCTTGAATCAGGGCAACCTATTTTACATTTGCATGCAGGTGTTGCCGAGGCTGCGCAAGCTCGCGGTATCTCTCAGATGCATTTGTCTTTAAGTGATGATGGTGGTGTTGCTATCGCTTTTGTGGTGGCAGAAAAGGATTTAATATGACACAACATCGTTTAGCCTCAGTTTTAACACAGGGCGAAGTGGCCTTGGTTGGCGCAGGCCCAGGTCATCCAGATTTACTCACCATTGCAGCTTTAAAACTGTTGCAAGCTTGCGATGTCGTGGTTCACGATGCTTTGGTTTCAGAGGCTATCTTGGCCTTGGTTCCTACAGGCATCACATTGATCAATGCAGGTAAGCGGGGAGGACGACCTTCCACACGTCAGCATGATATTTGTGAAACCTTGGTGACATTGGCGCAAGAAAAGAAACGAGTGGTGCGTTTGAAAGGGGGAGATCCCTTTGTTTTTGGACGCGGTGGCGAAGAAGTTCGCTTTTTAGCGCAACATCACATTCCCTTTCGCATCATTCCTGGTATTACCTCAGGCATTGCCGCACCCGCGATGGCTGGTATTCCCGTCACGGATCGGTATGTGAATAGTTCATTGGCATTTTTAACAGGCCATGAAATGCATCAAGATAGTCGGGTGGATTGGCACGCGATGGTGCAGGCTTTTCCTGTGCTGGTTTTATATATGTCGGCACGAACCTTGCCTGACATTGCGCAAAAACTCATGGATGTAGGTTTATCGGCAAGCACACCCATTGCCGCCATTCATTCAGCGACCTTAGATCATGAAGAACAGCAAACCTTTACACTTGAACAAGCAATGAGACGCGAAGTTCATGTGAAATCCCCATCCATTGTGATTATTGGTGATGTGGTGGATATGGCTGTGCCTTGGTTGTAGACATCGTTAGCTCTTAGGCTTCGATGTTTGCTGGTTTGGTTCTTGGCTTTGCCAAAAGATTTGTTCTTTTTATTATTCTTCTTTTTTGAATAGGCTTTATTTCCTTATTTTCACCTGTAAGTATAGGAATCATGTCTAATGAAATAGTTTAAAAGGAGTTCTTGATGAACAAAATGATGCTGTTGCTATGTTGTATGCTCAGCTTACTTTGCTTGCCCGCATATGCGGCCAGTGTGGATTGTGAAGAAACGAAAGAAGAGAAGGCTGCAATGTGTAGCGTGAGTCAAACGGATGAGTTCACGTCTTTGTTGTTGGCCTTGCCTGATACGGCTTTTGAGCATGGTGTGGATGGTTTATCCCAGTGGGAAAGAAAGGTGTTGTTGCAGAAGGCGGAGAGTGAGACTTTTAGCATACAGAAAAAAGATTCATCGAACATCTTGATTCAAAACAAGTATGCACCAAGTAGCTCTTTTAATGTGCGCATGTACCGTGCTGAAAAAAGAACTTTATTGTGTGTTTATACCGCTAATGCAGCCAATCATTGGGTGATCTGTTGGCAAGGTACTCAACAGGTTTCTGTGTTGCCGTTGATCAATATCAAGATTTTTTTAAAAGTTGAGCATGGTTTTGAAGTGAAGGATCTGATTGCGCAATACCCCGTGCAATGGTCGTTTAACGGAGACCGTATTCAAGCCACAGTGGATACTTGGAATGGTCCGTTAAAAGATTCAGATATTGTTTCGCATGTTTATGTTGTTTGGCATCCTGAGGGTGAAGGCTCTTTTGGAATGAAAAAAGAACCTTTGGCCATTAACGTGGAGTAAGGATTGGTAAAACCTGTCTTTTTTGTGCAGCTCTCAGTTGCTGTACCCTTGCAAGGTTTTGAATGGCCATTTGATAACCGGGGTAAACCCGCAAGGCTTCTTTCAATGCTTTTTCAGCAGGATCTAGTTGACCTTGCAATAAATAAAGCGCACCCAGCATATTGAGGCCAGCGGTATTATAGGGGTAAATTTCTTTAAACCAAGCCATGTATTTGGTGGCTTGGGGAAAGTCTTTTTTGCGATAGTAGGTTTGACCGATACCAAAGACTGCGCGGAAGTTATAGGGGTCAAGGTCATATGCCTTTTGATAATGGGATGACATTTGCACAAGATCACGTTGATGCATGGCTTGACCCACATGCCATTCTGATAAGACCCAGCGTGTTGGCCAGACACTAAGCAACAAGGCAGCCACAAGAATACCGCCAGCAAAGACACGGTGACCTCGAAAGCTCAACTGCTTGGTTTCAGTCTTTTTTTGTTCATGTGTTTGGAGTCTTCCCCACCATAAGCCACCCAAGAGGGCAAAGACAAATAAGCTGGCAGGATTGAAAAAGACGTGGTTAAACATGGCATCAAAAATAACAGCAGATATGGCCATGCTGCCCGCAATGATGAGTGGATCTGCTTTTTGCCAACCTGTTTTGGCGAGTCTAAACCAAAAGAAGCTCAATAAACCGATAAAAATCAGCATGGCAGGGATACCATTTTGAGTTGAAACTTGCAGCAACATATTGTGTGGGTTGGTTGTGAAGGTGCGGTCAGAACTTAGAGGATCACGAAAATCGGTGAAACGATTGCTAAAATTGGGGTAAACAAAGGGAAAACTACCTGTGCCCTGACCCAGCCAAGGCGCATCAAACGCCATCGCTGTGCTGGAGGCATACATCGAAGAGCGGTCAAAATGAATATAAGGTGTGACCATCATCCAAAAACCAAGCAGGGGTGGTTGCTCAACATTGGGGGTCAGCTTTAGACCTTCTATCCCTTTGATGGTATCCACTGAAGACGCACTCATCCGAGCCAAATCACGAAATTTATAATCTAAGTTTTGAAAGGTCAGCCAAGAAATGAGAAGGGTTGAAAGAAGCAAGCCCGCACTGATAAAATGTTTGTTTTGCCATTTTAATTTTAGAAGGTGGGGGAGGCTAATCAGCAAGGCAAATAAGAAACCCAAGACCACACCACCCAAAGCACCACGGCTTGCTGCAACCAGCAACATCGTGAAAAAAGTGGTAAGAGAGAACCACGCCAGTAGGCGAATGGCTAAATTTTGATGTGTAGCTAAAACCCAAGCGGTGAAAGGAATCAGCATAATCAGCACATCACCCGTAAAGTTAATGTGACCGATGGGTGAAAATAAAACACTAATATTGTAGCCAGGATTGCTATAATCCACCATATAACCGTACCAATAGCGTAAACAAAACACAAAGAGGCCGAGCATGGATACCCAGATTAAGGTTTCAAGCCATTGGCTATGGCGTTGCACCGCATAAGCTGCAATCAAAAAGACAATTAAAGTAGAGACCCAAAAGGAAAAGCGAATGATGCCTTCAACTTGATTGGGGGAAATCCAAATACTAATAGCGAGTAATAAATAAAACAGGGTAATGAGAGCAGAACTAATGGTGATAGGTATATGAATTTGTTGCTTGTTTTTCCATAGAAAACTGCTGGCTAAAGTTGCCACGATCAAGACGCATAGGGTAAACAGCATCCACTTGGGTTCTTCATTGGGTGCGACAAAAGGAAAGATACGCACATTGACCATCAATGGCATAAAGATGATCGGCATTAATAATAGAAATTGATAAAGACGGTTGTTTTTCCATTCTAAAATGGTGTTAGTCATGTTTTAAAACTCCGCTATTTAAGCGTAAAATACGATGGGTTTGGGATGCCAGCTCCATGCTGTGGGTGACCACAATCACGGCTGTTTTTTCTTCTTGGCACAAGGTCTTCATGGCATCAAAAACATCTTGAGCGGTTTTTTCATCAAGGTTACCTGTGGGTTCATCAGCCAGAATGATGGATGGTTTATTGACCAACGCACGCGCCACAGCCACCCGTTGTGCCTCACCACCAGATAAACGTGCGGGGGTGTGATCCAAGCGATGACCGAGACGCAGGCGTGTTAAAAGCTCGGCTGATTTTTCTGAGGCTTCTCTTTTTGACTTTCCAGCCACAAGCAAAGGCAACATGACATTTTCTAATGCTGATAATTCAGGAATAAGGTGGTGAGCTTGATAAATAAAACCAATTTTTTCATTGCGTATATTGGCTGCATGGGTATCAGAAAGGGTGGTGATGTCGTGTTGATCTAAATGGGCTTCGCCTGAGTCGGCAGGTGCTAAAGTACCTAAAATATGCAGTAAGGTGCTTTTTCCTGAACCAGATTCACCCACAATGGCTACAAATTCACCTGCGCAAATGTCTAAGTTAACACCATTGAGGACTTGCACAGACCCGCTTGCTGTTTGAAAAGCTTTGCGAATGTTTTTGAGTGATAGAACGATACTCATTTACGGCTAAGTAAAATTTTAATGGTTTTTTGTACGCGTTTCTTTTGATAGGTTTCTGCCACTGTTTTCATGGATGGATGTGCTTTTAATAATGCACGGAAACTGGCGCGAGTGAGTACCATCAGTTCTACTTTTGTGGTGGCGACCACTGTTGCTGTGCGTGGTTTGTCGCTTAATAACGCAACTTCGCCAAAGAAGTGCCCATCACTTAGCGTGGTGAGGGGCACTTTTTCATCTTTATTCTTCATGTCACTGGTAAAGACAGCCACACGACCTGAGCGAATGAGGTAAAAACTATCACCAACCTCGCCTTCAGTGATAATGGGATCACCCAACTGGATGGTTTTGCAAGAGAGTAAACGCAAGACTTCGTGAATGACCTCAGGCTCTAAACCTGAGAAAATAGGTGCAATAGCCAAGGCACGTGTCAAAACTTTTTTGCGATAAAAATCTTCAACAGTCGCTTGAATCCGTGGGTATTTTGAAACCCATTGATCGAAGGTGCTACGTTCAATAATGAGTAGGCTACAATCTGTGGCTGTGCGTGCAGATTCACGATACATGCCACGGGCTAAGAAAGCATCTTCACCAAAAAAATCACCTTCGAGTAGGCGAGAATAAATTTTAGATTGCCCCCGTTTGTCTGTGGCTTCTAAAGAAACACTGCCCATGCTAATGATGTAGAGATAATTACCGCGATCGCCTTCTTTGTAGACATAGGTTTTGGCTTCCACGGAGTGCAATTGTAAAGAGTCGATAAAGTCTTGAAGTTCGTTGCCTGATAAACCTGAAAATAAAGGCATGCGCTCAACATTGAGGCGGCTATGTGTAATGTTGCCACCTGTGCGTAAGCCTGTGGTTTTAACAGCCCAATCTTCCCCACGTTCACTGGATAAGTCTTTGAGGCGTTGTTGCACCCCTGTTTGGGTTGAATCAAGACGTAGAAGAATTTTATTGATGGCGATGGCTTGGACAACAAAACCTTGCTCAGCATAGGCATTGGCAATTTCTGTATAAGCTTTGACTGCACCGCGCACATCATTGTTCTTTTCACGCAACTCTGCAACTTTGCCGTAGAGGCGCATGTCGTGAGGTGATTCTTCATGCAACTGAGTAAACAATGCCAATGCTTGGGCATGTTTACCCTGTAAGAGGGCTTCTTGCGCTTTTGCACGTGTGGATTTTACCATGATAAATACCTATTCATAGCGTAATGCATCAGCAGGGGGAACCAATGATGCTCGCCAAGCGGGGTATAAGGTTGCGAGTAGGCCGAGTGTGAAACTAAATACCACAATCAGACCGACAGCGTAGGGGTCAATAATGGAGGGTACATGATCAATATAATAAACGTCTCCAGACATAAATTTTTTGCCAATCAATTCTTCAATCCAAAGAATCATATCACTGAGTTTCCAAGCGACTAATAAACCAAAGGTAGCACCTAACAATGTACCTACGCCCGAAAGAATAGCACCCATGTATAAAAAGATACGGATAATCGAGCGGTGTGTCGCGCCCACTGTTTTCAATACGGCAATTTCTTTTCTCCGTTCCATCACAACCATCACTAAAGAAGCCACCATGTTAAAGACGGCCACCAGAACAATCAATGATAAGATAATTCCCATGACCACACGTTCCATCTTTAAGGCTTCAAAAAAAGATTTATTGCGCTGTGTCCAGTCTGTAATCCAAGCTTCCAAAGGCAAGATGGATTTGGCTTGAGCAGCGATGACTTGCGCTTCGTCACGCTGGCTTAAGTGGACTTCGATACCTGTGACTTGATCACCAAGGCGGTTGAGCCGTTGCACGGCTTCAAGAGAGGTCATCATCATGCCAATATCGTATTCATGAAAGCCTGATTTAAACAAGCCAACAACTTCAAAAGCACGCAAGCGAGGACTCACGCCTGAAGGGGTCACACCACCAGCAGGTGAGATGATGTTGACCATATCCCCCATGTTCACGCCTAGTTTACGTGCGAGTTTATAACCGATAATTAAACGAAAAGGATGGCTTCCTGTGTTTAAATCTTCCAACTTCCCTTCTGTTACCATCGAGGCCAACTGTTTTTCTCGTGTGGCATCAATGCCTTTTAAAATACAACCCGCTGTGCGTGAACCTTGCACTGCCATGACTTGGGCTGTGATATAAGGCGCTGCTTGCTCAACATGAGGTAGTTTTTCGACTTTGCTAAGCCAACCTTGCCATTGCCCCATGGTATTTTCAGGGCCTTGAATATCGACATGAGCAGAGAAGCCAAGAATTTTATCTTTTAATTCATGATCAAAACCATTCATAACGGATAAAACGATGATTAATGCCGCAACACCAATACCAACGCCAATGCCTGAACTCCAGCTAATGAGAGAGACAAAACGCTCATCACGACGTGAGCGCAAGTAGCGTTTTGCCAACATGAATTCATAATTCATTTAGCTAAGGTAACGGAAGTAAAGATAGGTATGAGCAATGGCAATACTACCCAGCATCAAGACAAAGGCATGTTTCATGAAAACCAAAAAGGCGATAGGATGACCTGCACGCTGCGCAAAGCCTGCCACGATCAGGTTGGCGGATGCTCCAATCAGTGAACCATTGCCACCTAAGCAAGCACCGATGGATAAGGCCCACCACAATGGAATAATGGCATCTGCACCACCAAAGGTCGGAGCCATGTTGTCAATCATCGGAATCATGGTTGCCACAAAAGGGATATTATCAATCAATGCAGAAGCAATGGCTGAAATCCATAAAATAGCCAGCACGGTCAAGTTAAAATCACCCTCTGTAAACTCAAGGGTTTTTTCAGCCATCCAAGCAATCGCACCTGTGTGTTCAACACCTGTGACGATCACAAATAGACCCACAAAGAAGAAAATGGTAGTCCATTCGACTTGAGACATAATATCTTCATAAGCATGATCTTTCTTCTCAACTGATTGACCCCATGTTTGCAGCAATAACAACAAAGCAGCACCAAACATCGCAATGGTCGCAGGTTCTAAATGTAAAGGATGCGCGACGGTGAAAGAAGCGATCACTAAGCCCAAAACAAATAAGCTCTTTTTCAACAAAGGCACATCTTTAATGGCTTCTTTTTCGTTAAACATCATCACCATTTGACGGCTCTCTTCAGAGGCTTTGAGGCCTTTACCAAACATAAACCAAATCGCTACCAAAGTGAGCAAAAAGATAAGAGGCATGATGGGGGCAACATTGAGTAAAAAATCATTAAAACTTAAGTTGGCTTGTGAGCCAATCATGATGTTTGGTGGATCACCGATCAGGGTCGCGGCTCCGCCGATGTTGGATGCTAAAATCTCAGCAAATAAATAAGGGTAAGGTTTGACATTGAGTGCATCGGTGATGAGTAAAGTGATGGGTGCAATCAATAATACAGTGGTTACATTATCTAAAAAGGCAGAGAAAATAGCCGTGATCACAGATAACATGACTAAGATGCCCCAAGGGCTACCTTTCACAGCTTTGGCTGATTTGATGGCGACATATTGAAACATGCCTGTTTTCTGCGAAATGGCGACGATCACCATCATGCCTGTTAACAAGCCCAAGGTGTTAAAATCAATACCTACAACAGCTTGTTGTTGACTTAACACACCGCATAAGATCATAAGAGCTGCACCAAGTAGAGACAACACAGCGCGGTTAAATTTTTCCGTCATGATGATGCCGTAAACGACCAATAGAATGCTAACTGCAACCCAAAGTGGACTCATGCCAAAAATGACATGGGATGACGTTTCATGCATGTTTATTTCTCCAATGTGCTGCTAAGAGCATTTAAAATATCCCCTGTGGAAATGATACCTAATAAAACATGATTGTCATCGACAACCAATAAATAACCATGTGTGGATACACGTAAGAGTTCGCTGGCAACACATAATAATGATTTGTTTTGGTGAACGGCATGTGGTTTTGCATCCATGACATCTATAACTTTTTGTTTCATGCTTTCGTTGTAGTGTTTTTGTAGAAAGCTAATATCAGGTGCGTAGCTGACATCTTTTAAATCACCATGCAAAATATAATCAGGAATAATGTGATGAATGATGGAGGTTGTGGATAATTCACCTTGTACTACGCCATCTTGATCGACAACAGGGAGCATGCGATGATGACTTTCACGCATGCGTTCGATGACATCCTGAACATTTTCATGGATGTTGGCTGTGGAAATATGGGTGCGCATGGCATCTTTTGCATACATCGTGATTCTCCTCTTTATTCAGGGCGCATATGTGGAAATAATAAAATATCACGAATGGCATGTTGTCCACAGAACATCATGACCAAACGGTCAACACCAATGCCCACACCCGCAGTCGGAGGCATGGCGTATTCTAAGGCACGAATATAATCTTCATCCATTGGTGTGGCTTCGTCATCACCTGCCAAACATGCTTGAACTTGGGCTTGAAAACGAGCGCGTTGATCATCGGGATCATTCAGCTCTGAAAAGCCATTGGCGATTTCACGGCCAGCGATAAACAATTCAAAACGATCTGTGACCGAAGGTTCATCTGGGCAACGGCGCGCAAGTGGCGACACATCCACAGGGTAATGGGTGATAAAAGTCGGTTGGCTGATATGCGGTTCAACCAAGTGCTCAAAGAGAGCCAAAAGATAATGACCTGCTTTCCAAGTGATCAATGGTTTGAAGTCAGGTATTTCTTGCAAGCAAACAGTGGCCAATAAAGCTTTGTTGTTAGCATGGCCGCGCAGGTCTGGACGTTTTTCAAACACGGTTTCATCTAAGCGTAGGCGGGCAAAAGCTTGGTCAAACTGAATGGTGACCTCTTCCCAGACCACACTGCTCAATTTTAAGTGCTTGGCAATATCTTGAATAAGGGTTTCTGTGGTATCCATCGCCATGTGGAAATCAGCATAAGCTTGGTAAAATTCAACCATAGTAAATTCAGGATTATGGGTTGCATCACAACCTTCGTTGCGGAAGTTGCGATTGATTTCAAACACACGGTTAAAGCCACCAACAATCAAACGTTTTAAATAGAGTTCGGGGGCAATACGTAAAAACAAGGACATGTCTAAGGCATTGTGATGGGTGACGAAAGGACGTGCAGCTGCACCACCAGGTTGTGTTTGCAGCATGGGGGTTTCAACTTCGAGAAAATCACGTTCTTCAAGGCCACGACGCATGGCAGACACAATGCTTGAACGCATTCTAAATTGTTGTTGTGAATCAGCATTCACAATTAAATCAAGGTAACGCTGACGATAACGTGTTTCTTTGTCTTGCAGGCCATGCCATTTTTCAGGTAGGGGATGCAAACATTTTGCCACAAGCTCAATGCTGCTAACGCGAATGGATAACTCATCTGTCTTGGTGCGAAAAACACTGCCTTGCACACCGACAATATCACCAATATCCATTTTTTTGAATGCTTGGAAGGTATCTTCACCAATCACTTTCTTGTTTAAAAACAATTGAATGGCTGATGCATTGTCTTGAATATGCACAAAACTAGATTGACCCATCATACGACGGCTCATAATACGACCCGCAATGCTAAGCGAAACAGCACGCTCTTCTAAGTCTGCTTTTTCGACACCTTCAAACTCAGCAATAATCGATGCGGCACTATGACTAGGCCGAAAATTATTGGGGTAGTCAAAACCTTCACTACGAAGGCCTTGCAGTTTTTGTCGGCGAACTTGAACTTGTTCGCTATCCTGTGGTTGTTGTGTCATGAATAAAGTCCATTTGCTAGGTCAAATTAAGAAGGGGTGCAAAGTGCATTGCCTTTACACCCCAAGGGTTTAAGACTGGATGTCTAAACCAGCGAAAAAGAAAGAAATTTCTGTTGCTGCATTTTCAGCGGAATCTGATCCGTGAACTGCATTGGCATCAATAGAATCAGCATGGTCAGCACGAATAGTGCCAGCTTCAGCTTCTTTAGGGTTTGTTGCACCCATAAGTTCGCGATTTAATTTTACTGCGTTTTTGCCTTCTAAAACCATGGCTAAAACAGGTCCAGAGCTCATGAATGAACACAAATCGCCATAAAAAGGACGTTCTGCATGAACAGCATAAAAGCGACCAGCTTCAGCTGGTGTCAAAAGCGTCATGCGCATAGCAGCAACTGAAAGGCCATTTTCTTCAAAACGGCGAATGATGTCACCGATGACGTTTTTAGCGACAGCATCTGGTTTAATAATTGAAAGTGTACGTTGAACGGGCATGTTCCCAACCTTTGTGTAAATCTAAGCCTTCACGGGCGGAGCGAATCTTAAGACCCTATTCAGGAATAGCAAACATGGTGGATGACGTGGCAGGGTAATCGCATTAAAAGATCAAATTTCCCTTAGTCTTTATCGTTTGTGTATTATTCGTGAATGACCAACATAAGAACGAATCCTAAACCAGTAATTCTTGATTATTTTTCAGAGGTTTCTGACCCTCGAATTGATCGTCGTAAGCTACATAGTCTGGAAGATATATTTTTCATAACGCTGTGTGCTGTCATTTGTGGAGCTGATGATTGGGTGTCCATCGTGTCTTTTGGTCGTGCTAAGGAAGAGTGGTTCAAAGAGATCCTTGGACTTGAGAATGGGATTCCATCGCACGACACATTTGGTAATGTTTTTAACGCGATAGACACCGAAATGTTCGCCACTTGCTTTAGTCAGTGGGCATCAGATCTTATTTCTCATAAGGGTGGAGATATTATCAGTCTTGATGGAAAATGCCTTCGTGGAAGTCTTGATTTAGCCTCAGGAAAGTCGGCTATTTATATGGTAAGTGCATGGGCATCTAAAAATGAACTGGTACTCGGGCAACAACGGGTTGATGAAAAATCGAATGAAATTACTGCTATTCCGAAGCTATTATCTCAGCTGGAAATTAGTGGATCTGTAATC
>JAUZRG010000167.1 GCA_030950585.1 Mariprofundaceae bacterium
GTCTTGGTTACTGGTGGAGGCGGCGAGAGTCGAACTCGCGTCCGAAAATCATCAGCCAATGGTTCTACATGTTTAGTTCACTCATTTAGCACGCAATCACAGTCGAATGAACAAGGCGATGAAAGCGTCGGTTCGTAAAAGTTTAGTACAAAGATCCACGAGCCTCCGAATCTTTATACGATCCCATCAGAATGACCCTGACATTTCCATGAATGGGCACATGAAAAGCAGGGTAGATTACGCAGCGTAAGCTAGTTCTATTTCGTCGTTTGCAATTATAGCAAGTGCCATCTTTTTACGGGAACAGCAACCCGACATGCCCCACAGGGTTCAGTATCTCCGTCGAAACCAGAAACGCCCCCATTGTGAAAGGCGGCAAGCTACCTTCTTCCCGCTAAGATGTCACACCCCATCAATCAGAAATGGCTTCTGCCAATAATTCAACATGGCCAAAGCGAACGTTTTGATTCGCAATATCCACACCAACTTCACCCAAACAAAGCTCAGTACCAATAGAGTAGTTTTCCTTGAGTTTTACCTTCGTTTCAAATGCCAACTCAGGCACGATCAAGGTGGTGACACCCATGCGTTCATCCACAACAATACCTGGCCCCTGCCATGATGGGTTTTGCTTGAAATACATCAACGTCCAGTGCTTATTGGATAAACGTTCCGTTTGACGAATGGTGGGCGTTGCTGCTTGTGTTGCACCAATACGCTCAATAATTTCTTGTTGATTCATCAACGATTTATCCACAATAAAAGCACGTAATTGCTGGTGAGCACATAGATCCAGATAGCGTCGCAATGGACTGGTGATCTGCACATACATAGCCATGCCCAAACCAGAATGAGGTGATGGCGAGGTCTGCTTGATACCACGCTTAAACTTCATTCGACATGCATAAGAGTCCACAAGGTTTTGTGGGGGTGGAAAAGGCTCAGGTTCTGCTTGGGTATTGTAGGCAAAAGGAATTTGGTGATGATTGGCAAAACGTGCCACAGCCTCACCCGTCATCAACATGAATTCAGTCACCAACTGGCGACTTTTCAAACGAGGTAACACCGTGATGTTGACCTCTTGCTCTGCATTGACCTTGATCTTACTTTCGGGAAAGGTGAGCTGAACCGCGCCTGCTTCATGCCGTCTTTTATGAAAAGCCACCGCAATGCGTTGAAAGGTGCTAAAAGGCTCTTCGCCCAATTGATCCTCGACATCCTGATAAAACACGCGCTGTACTTTAATCAAACTCGGAATGACTTTGAAATCAGTTAAATCTTCTTTAAAACTAAAGGTTAAGGCGGGGGAAATATCTTGCAAACCCAAACCAAGCTGATGCGTAATCTCGTCTGGCAGCATCGGCACCACTTCGGTGGGGAAATATAAATTAGAACTTCGTTTTCTGGCTTCAATATCCATTTCAGAATTGGCAGGAACCAATGCCGCCACATCCGCGACATGCACCCAGATACGACCATCATGTACACTGATGGCATCATCAGGATCGTCACAACCTTCATCATCAATGGCATAAGCTAACATATGCGTTAAATCTTTTCTGGTTTCATTGGGTAATGCTGGAATAGCATAGTCTGGGGCTTGCATATTGACTTGATTGCGTTTTGGCCAAGGATTGTACTGGTCTGACCAGTAAGCTATTTTTAACAACAAGGCATGGGCATTTTGCATGGTTTGTTTTTGCCCTAAGTCTTGCAGCACACGACTAGAAATGCGCTGATCTAAAGCCAGTTCAACCACATCTTTGAGGTGCTTGCGATCTTCCTCGATAAAAGAACCTGAAGCCACGCGAACCAACATCTCTTTCCAGCTATGCTTGGCTTCCAGCTTCTCTTTGATCTTGGCCAAGGCTTCTGCCAGTTCTTCTTCACCATAAGGTGTTAGGCAATCCACCGTACCATGAAAATAAAGGTCTTCTTTTAACCATTCCCATGTTGCCCAAGCCAATTCAGGGGTAAAATCAGAAAAAGCCAAGTCACAGAGTTCTTCAAGGTTGCTTTCTTCACCTTGCAATAGCTCCCATGCTTGCAGCATATCGCCATCTTTCTTCTCTAAGACCTTGAGATTAGCCACAGGCCCTGGATGTAAAAAGATGATATCTTTTTCACGCACTTTTTTGTGTTTATCGCCTGAAAAACTAATTTCGATTTTTTGGTCCATCACTTGCACAACAGATGCAGCTTGTGATTTATACACCACCAAGCTGCCTTGAGAAAACACAACACCACTCATTTACTTAACCCCTGTTGATACGCTTGTAACATCATTTTTTCCCCTTTTTTGTGCTCAAGACGCGCCCATGCTGCATACTGAACACGAAAATGACGCAAAGCTGCCAATTCAGCTCCTAATATTTGTGATAAAATCAACCGAAAAACACCCGAATGTGTTAAAAGTAACACATGTTGATGGGCATGCGCCGTGATAATCTTTTGCCAACCCGACAACACGCGTAAACGAAAATCATGCAACGATTCGGCATCAGGGATTTGCATGCTTGAAGGGTCTGTTCGCCACTGCGCCAACATGTTGGGAAAAGCTTTTTCAATCTCTGCTTTGCTCATCCCTTCCCACGCGCCATAATTCATTTCTTGAAATTCGGGCATGATCACACAAGCAATGCCTTTTTCTTTCGCCCATTTTTGCGCAGGTATGGCACAGCGTGATAAAGGCGAACTGATGATCACTTCAGAATCTGGCTTTAATTGCTGCCAACGCTGTTCCATTTGTTGCCAACCTTCGGCATTCAAATCTTCTTCCATGCGACCACGGTAACGCACACCACCGCATAAGGCACCGTGACGCAACAAATCAACATGACCCATCATGCTTGCAAACTTTGACGCAACCGCTGCATCCCCTGAGCAATAGACACCGTCGGTTCATAAGCCAGATCTTTTTTTGCTGCTTCAAGCTTATACCAGTGCGCACAAGATAACTGACGTACCACAAAACGTGTTAACAATGGTTCTTCCTTTTTTTTCAGTAAGGTATAATTCAGTTCTATGAGACAAGCGAGCGCGTATGCCAAAGGCGTAGATACCCGTTTGGTCACTGCTGGTAAATCAGCACAAGCTAACATTTGATTCAAGATATGACCCATCGGCATCGGCTCACCATTGCTAATAAAATATGCTTTTCCTGCACAAGCTGCACCGACTTGTAGATAACGTGCCGCTTGCGTGTGTGCCAATACCGCGTTATCGATATACGTACAGTCCACTTGTTTATCTGCACCAATTAAACGCAAGCTGCCCGCACGACCTCGTTCCAACACCCGTGGAACCAAATGACGATCACCTTCACCCCAAATCAGGTGAGGTCGCAAAGCCACAGTGGCCAATTGCTCGGAATTTGCTGCCAACACAGCTTTTTCAGCCATCGCCTTCGTTGCAGAGTAATGGCACAAGTAGCGTTGTGGGTAAGCGATGCTTTCATCAATACCTTCTTCATCACAACCAGAAAAAACAACGCTCGGGCTACTGGTGTAAACCAAACGAGCAACACCATGCACCAAGCAGGCATCAATCACATGCTGTGTACCCACAACATTGCTTTGATAGTAGACATCATAATCACCCCACACACCTGCCTTGGCAGCCACATGAAAGACAAGCTCACAACCTTGCACCGCTTGTTGCACTGCCTGTGCATCTTCAAGCGTTCCAACAACGATTTCAATATCATCCAATGCGGGCAAGGCCTGACGTGCAAAACCACGCACAACATAACCTTGCTGCAACAAAGACTTAGCCAATGATGTGGCTAAAAATCCTCGAATACCTGTGATTAAGACTTTCAATCCTCTTCCATCGCCCAAACAGCCAATTTCTCACGAAATATTTTCGCATTATGACGAATATCAACAGGAAACTTCGGGTGAAAACGAATATCTTTAATATTTTTTGTTTGTTTATTCCACAATGCAATTTCATGCAACTGCTGACGAATTTCAGTATGGCGACTTGGTAATACATGATCATTTAACTCCACACAAAGAACGGGTTGCTGATAAACACTATTCACATCCGGAATCCCCACAAGTGCAGTACGCTTCACTTCAGGGTGAACATCTAATATCCTTTCACAAGCAATGGTATAGAGCACTTCTTTTGCCGTGATGACGCGGTGCGTTTTGCGTCCACACATCCACAAACGATTGAGATCATCAAGATAACCAAGGTCACCCATGCGATGATAAAATCGTCCAGTTTGATGGCAATAAATCTTCGCAAGTGCGGTGGCTTCATCCAAGTCAAAGTATTGAGCACTCACCACATCACCACAAACCACGATTTCACCAATCTGACCAGTGGGTAAAAGTAATCTTTTATCCCATTTTTCAATCACATCATCCGTTAAACGAATGATTTTAATATCCATTCCTGTGGCGGCATAACCCACACACACACCCGCGCCTTTTTCTGTGCACGTGACTGTATCCAAAAGCAACTCGCGGCTACCCAAAACACTCACAGGCAATGCCTCAGTGGCACCATAAGACGTTAAAATTTCAACACCTGAATTTAAAATGGCGGTGAAACGATGCAAAGACTCTGGTCTGGCAGGCGCACCAGCAGAAATCACCCGTTTTAAAGTTGGCAACACAATGCCTTTTTTATATGCATACTCACCAATCACATCTAAAATCGCAGGTGAGGCAAACATATTAGTGGTTTCATACAAGCGCACGGCTGCCAATAGTTTCTTGGGATCTGCCTTAATCGGCTTACTCGCATTCATATCGGGCACAATGGCAGCCATACCCAAAGCTGGGCCAAACAAACCAAAAAGCGGGAATGTTGCTAAATCACGCTCCCCTTCTTTAATGTCATACACTTCACGCATCACATTGATCTGTGCTTCAAACATACGATGCGTATACACCACACCCTTTGAAGTACCCGTGCTGCCACTGGTAAACAGAATCGCGGCAGTATCGCCTTGATCTCCTTCCACAGCTGTGAAATTATCAAAGGCGGTCATATCGCCTTTGGGTAAAATCTTTTCTAATGTTTTTCCTGAAATACTGATCTTAGAACTTGTGGTTAAATTAACCTTAAGTTGGCCTTTTCCCCAACCAAACATCATCCGTGCGGCATGCGCTTTAGCACTACCAATAAAAGCTTTAGGCTTTACCGTTGTGAGGCACTTCTTTAAGTTTTTTAAGCCAATGCCTGGATCAACCATGATGGGCACAGCACCCAAACGAAATAAAGCAAAACAAATGGAAAAAAGCTCAATACCCGGTGGCACCATCAATATCGTGTGCATGCCTTTTGTCACACCTTGCTGACGTAAAGCAATCGCCACACGGTTTGACTCACGATTTAACTCTTCAAACGACCATTCGGTGTATTTCAACCGATGCATTGATGTCGATTTTTGCACAGCTAAAGCCAAAGACATGGGGTTCTTTTTTGCCATCGTGTCCAAATAATTGGCAATGTTGATGCTACTCATGTTGAGTTTTCCTCTAAAAAGCCTTGAATCAAAGCATTCACTTCTATGGAGGCATCTTCAAGAATATAGTGACCACAATCATCAAAGCGATGCACATCAGCCTCTGGAAAACGTTGTTGCCACTCTGTTAAGAAATGATGATCAAACACAAAATCTTGCATGCCCCAACAAATCAACATCGGCGTGGATGCAAATAAAGGCAATGCTTTTTCAATGCGGCACACTGTTTCATAAGAAACGTGCCCTTCTTTAAGGGGAATGTCTTCGACAAAACGCAGCGTTGCGATGCGGTTTTTCCAATTATTATAAGGTGCTGTGTAGCCTTGCTGTAATGCTTGAGACATCGCTTCGCGCTTCACACCAACTTTGGCTGTTAACCAACTAAAAGCATTAAAACCGCGAATGAGTAATGCCCCGACAGGTGTCCGACATAGATGCAACAACCAAGGCATCTTCTTGGCTTCTGGCAAGCGAAAAGCGCCTGTATTTAGAACAACAATGCGCTTGATTTTATCTGGGTTGGCAGCGGCAAAGCCCATGCCAATCATTCCACCCCAATCATGCACCACCAATGTGATGTTCTTTTTGATACCCAAGTGATCAATCAAACTTTGCACATCATCAATGCGTTGCTGTAACTGATAAGCATAGGCTGTATCATCGGGTTTATCGGATAAACCACAGCCAATATGATCAGGCACAACACAACGATAATCGTTGCGCAACTTCAAAACCAAATCACGGTAATAGAAAGACCAACTAGGGTTTCCATGCACCATGAGCACCACTTGCTCACTATCACCTTCATCCAAATAGCTATAATCAAGCTGATTTAACTGTAGTGTTTTTGGCTGAAAAGGATATAGTTTTTTATCAAAAAGGGGGGTCTCTTTATTCATGCACCACGACTGAACTTATTATTTTTAGCAGCAAAAACAAGGATCAACATCAAAGCATCAAAGCATCAAAACCATCGACCTTGTTTTACCGTCAGATGAAACAAGAGCTTGGAACACAGTTTTCAAAAGTGATGTATCGCTATCGCAACCATGCTAATGGGTTGCTAAGTGGATATTTCAATTCGCCTTGATGATCAAAAAACAAGAGCCTAACGAGAAGCCCGTTGACGCTGTTCTGTTTTCAATTGACCACAAGCGGCAGAAATATCTCTTCCTCGACTTTCGCGAACAATGGCAAAAATACCTTGCGCAAGCAATTGATCTTGGAAATGCAGCACTTGTTGCGCACTTGGCGCTTGGTATAAACTGCCCGAAAAAGCATTGAAAGGCAGCAAATTAAGGGTGCATGGAACATCCTTCAATAGCTGCTTTAGGCGCAACGCATCTTCATCACGATCATTGACCCCCGCCAACAGCACATACTCCACAAAAACACGTTTGTGACGACCTGATTTTGTATAGTCTTTCATGGCTTGTAACAACACGGCAAGGGGATAAGCCTTATTGACTGGCATGATCTCAGAACGCAGCTCATCTGTTGTGGCATTCAATGAAACGGCAAGGTTACAAGCCATCTCATCTTCAATCATTCTATAGATCCCCGGCACCATGCCAACCGTTGATAAAGTGACATGCCGTGGTGAAAAAGCCATTCCCAAAGGATCCGTGACGATGCGCACAAAGCTATGTACTGATTCATAATTATGAAGCGGCTCCCCCATCCCCATCAAAACAAGGTTGCGAACGGGGGTTCGATGCCGCATAAAACGCACCTGTGCAACGATTTCAGCCACACTTAGGTTGCGCGTTAAACCTGCGGTGGCGGTTAAACAAAACTGGCAACCCGCAGCACAGCCCACTTGGGTTGAAACGCATTGGGTGACCCGACCCTTAGTCGGAATCAACACCGTTTCAACTTCTTTGCAATCAGGCATTTTCAATAAAAACTTATGCGTGCCATCATCAGACAATTGCGCTGTACTACACCCAACTTCAAGCTCAGTATGGTGCTGGGCAATCCAAGCTTTCAGTTTTTTTGGTAACTCGATGATGTCATCTAGGTTTTGATTGCGACGAAAAAGACCAGCCAACAAGTGCTTGGCATGAACGTCCTTTACTTCAGCATCCCGACACAATTGCACCAAAGACGCACGATCCAGACCTATCAAGGGTGTTCGCGGTTCCATTAACATTTTCCTTTCACAATAAAGCTTCTCAACATCACTATATTCCCACACAAAAACTAAAAATCAGCATATTGGCGTGATGTTGTGATTTGTCTACTTCACAGCATAAGGCAGAAATAAAAAGAAATCTTCGTTAGGGTCTGCCACATGCCTTTGATGATAATGAAAGATGTTTGTAAAAGTTATGGTTCACAATGTTTGTTGGATCATGTGAGTTTCAATATTCCCCGCAATACCCGCGTTGCCTTAATTGGTCGCAATGGTGAGGGAAAGTCCACATTACTAAAAATAATAGCAGGAAGCACAGCCGTTGATTCAGGTCATGTCACCTATCGCAATGGTGCGCGCATCAGCTACTTACCCCAAGATCCCCACATTGAACCCGGTCAAACTGTGTTTGAATACGTGGTGCAAGGCTTAGAAGAACAAGCTGTGCTCTTGGCTGATTACCAAGCCCTACTTCATAGCGATGCGCTTGACGAATCTGGCATACGTAAGCTTGGCGAGTTACAAGAAAAATTAGAAATCTCAGGTGCATGGCAAAATAAAAATGATGTTGAAACCGTCATTTCACGCCTTGACCTTGATGCGGATGCTTTAACAGACAACCTATCAGGTGGCTGGAAACGGCGTGTCAGTTTGGCACGAACCCTCGTCAGTAAACCTGATTTACTTTTGCTAGACGAACCCACCAACCATCTTGATGTCGATTCCATTGACTGGTTAGAAGATTTTATTGCTGATTTTAAAGGCGCGGTCATTTTTATTACCCATGATCGTTACTTTTTGGATGCACAAGCTGAAGAAATCATTGAGCTTGACCGTGGAACCTTGCGTCAGTTCAGCTGTGGCTATAGCGAGTACCTACAAAAAAAGGCGGAGCTTTTAGAGCAAGAAGGCCGACAATCCAAGAAGTTTGATCGCATGTTGGCAGATGAGGAAAAGTGGATACGTCGTGGCATTCCTGCACGTCGCAGCCGTGATGAAGGGCGCGTGCGTCGTTTACAAGATCTACGCCGCCAACGTGCTGAACGTCGCATGCAAAAAGGCAATGTTGAACTGTGTATCACCCAAGGCTTAAAATCAGGTAAAATGATGATTGACGTGAAAGAGTTAAACCACTCTTTTGACGAGAAGGTCATCATTAAAGATTTAGATTTTCGCTTGATGAGCGGTGAACGCCTTGGCTTCATTGGTCCCAACGGTGTGGGTAAAACAACCTTGCTTCGCTTGCTACTTGGTGAACTCGAAACCCAACAAGGCATCATTAAACACGGCGCAAAACTCGCACCTGCCTTTTTAACCCAAATGCGTCAACTCGATGAGAAGGCTTTGCTAAGCGATGTCTTGCTTCCACAAGGTGGTAATCATGTCTATGTCGCAGGTCTGCACCCACGCCATATTGTCTCCTACCTTGAAGAATTTCTATTCGACAAAGAAAAATTAAAAGCCCCTGTCTCTTCGTTATCAGGTGGTGAGCGTGGCCGCTTGCTTTTAGCCAAGTTGTTGCTTGAACCTGCCAACTTATTGATTCTTGATGAGCCGACCAATGATTTAGACATCGGTACATTGTCCGTCTTGGAAGAAGCCCTGAGCAAATATCAAGGCACGATTCTAATCGTCAGCCATGACCGCGCCTTTATGGATCGGGTCGCCAACCGTGTGCTTGCTTTTGAAGGCGAAGGCAAGATCGTCGCCATTGAAGGCGGTTATTCCGATTATGCTGCTTGGAAAATAAACCAAGCATCGCAGGTTGAAGCCACGGCTAAAAAACAAGTTAAAGCTGATAAAAACACATCCGCTAAAAAACAAAAGAAACTATCGTATAAAGAAAACCAAGCTCTGCAAAAACTTCCCCTAAGCATCGAAACATTAGAAGCAGAAATGGAAGCTATTCATCAACGCTTCTGCGATGATAGTTACTTTAAAAATGAACCAGAAAAATACCAGAAAGACACAGAAAGACTGCAACACATTGAAACTGAAGTCGCTGAACTATACGTGCAATGGGAAGCCTTAGAAGAAAAACAAAGCTTAATGGCTTAACATCATCACTTCTTAAGCACACCCGCACTTGCATATGCTTTAACCACAAGGAGAGCACATGAAAAAAATAATATGGATCTGTTTTTTAATGGGATTAAGTTCCAGCGCAAGTGCGGAAATACAAACACAACAGCAGTCCGCCACACCACAAGTGCAGCGACCCATGTACCACCATGATACACACATCAACCCACCCACATCCATCGCAAGCTATGCTCAAAAATATGCCAACCTACAACCTGTGGATGGCAAACGCCCCAATGATCCCAATTTAATTCAACTTGCCCTGCTTTTAGACACTAGCAATAGCATGGATGGTCTGATCAATCAGGCTAAAAGTCAGTTATGGATGATCGTCAATGAACTGGCGCATGCGCACAAAAATGATCGCAATATTCGCTTAGAGGTCGCTTTATACGAATACGGCAACGACAGCCTATCGTTAAGCACGGGTTATATTCGCCAAGTCACCGCCTTTAGCGAAAACCTTGACCTGTTATCCGAAGCACTTTTTTCACTCAGTACCAATGGTGGTTCTGAATACTGCGGCCATGTGATTGCGGCTGGCATCAATGGTTTAAAGTGGAACCGCTCCAAAAAAGGCCTCAAAATGACTTACATTGCTGGCAACGAGCCTTTTAACCAAGGTGAGGTTCACTTCCGCAGCAGTTGTGAGCTTGCCACTCAGCAAAATATTATCATCAACACCATTCATTGTGGCGATAACCAAACGGGTATTCGCGGCCTATGGCAACAAGGTGCCACGTTGGGTCACGGTCAATATTTCTCCATTGATAGTGATCGCGTCACCGCAGGCATTGCCAGCCCTTATGATGATGATCTCATTGCACTCAATGAAAACATCAATAACAGTTATGTGCCCTACGGTCATGAGGGCAGAAAAAGTTTAAAACGACAATCCATGCAAGATCAAAATGCAATCACCGTATCCAAAGCCACATCCGCAAGCAGAGCGGCCTCTAAAGGCTCAGCCTTATACAAAAATTCCAATTGGGATTTGGTCGATGCCGTTGAGGAAAAGAAAATTGATATTAAAAACATCGACCGCAAACAACTCAGCCAAGAGCTACAACAAAAAACAGATGCTGAGCTGAAAAGTTATATCCAAAACAAAAAAGAAGAACGCGCCGCCGTGAAAAAGAAAATTGCCCAGCTCAGTGAAAAACGAGCGAGCTTTATTGCGTCCGAAAGAAGCAAACAACAAGAAACCCAAAGCCTTGGCTCAGCGATTCAAAATAGCATTCGCCAACAAGCAGAAAAGCAAGGGTTTCGCTTTAAGTAACTGATGTTAGGCTGAATCGTGTCAGCCCCGAAGTTTTTTAAGCATATAATTATCAATGTAAAAGATACACTATAGATTCTCCTCACCCTACCCTCTCCAGCAGGAGATGGGGATAAAAGATCAAGGGAAATTAGCCTTGTTTAAACGCTTCCCCCTCAGGGAAAAGCTTGGATGAGGGGATAAAAATAAATGGGGTTTATTAAAATATTTAATAGTTCCCACGCTCTGCGTGGTAACTGGTGTTTGGACGCTCTGCGTCTCGTCTTTAAAGATTGTTAACCTTAACTTCATGGCAGTGACGCAGGAGCAATGGGAACGAGTTAAAGATTCCGTTTTACTTCCCCACCACCTCAAACTCAGCCCCGTCGCATCAAAGAACAAAGGTAATCTTGGCGAATAATATCCGTATTCAAGGTTAACATCGAAGGCATCAAGGGTACTGCCATGCCCCATTGCGATCTGATGCCACACGATCGCTGATGATTTGCGATCAATAAAAACCTTTATAAGATACTTTGAAGCGTGTTCAATGCATCCTTCTTTGTGCAACGAGAGGAGATGAAATGCTCGTATGTGATAAAATCTTAAACAATATTCACCACGTAAAAAACATAACTTTATTTGAACAAGTTTCAATCATCATTTCCCCACATAGTGAAGAAATAGCCAAGAAATTCTATAAAGAAATGTTGTCCAACGAAAAAGCAGCTAATTTTCTAAATCACGATGATGTCAAAAAACGATTAACAGCCAGCATGACAAACTGGATTCAATCGGTTTTCATATATCGTGAAAACAGTGAAGCCATTAACGAATTTAAGAAGTATCAATTCAAGATCGGACACGTTCACGGTAAAATAGGACTACCCGTTAGCTTTGTGAATTTTGGCATGTACATCATTAAGCAAAACATTTCACAATTATTAATCGCCTCTGATTTGAGTCGAGAAGATTTGGGTGCAGCCTTAACACTAGCAAACCAGATTCTGGATTGCACACTACAAGTCATTAATGAAAGCTATGAAGGTGATTTGGTCACAAACGAAAAAGACTCTCATGCTTTCAAAGTTCAGTTTTCAACCCATAACCTCGCCTTTGACTGCGAACGCTTACGCACTTCTTTGTCGGATTGGATGCGTGATTTATTATTAAATATTCAACACGAATCTTTTGATTCCCAAAGTCTATTAACCATTCGACATTCCAACTTTGGCTTATGGGTCACCCATAAAGCAAAGTTATTTTTATCCAATAGGCCTGAATATATTTCTCTGACTGAATTACTCGATAAGATGGATGAAACCATACATCAAATATTGAACAGCTTGGACAACGAAGCAAAAAAACAAAAATATTTACAAGCGTTAAACACCTTGGTTAACCAAGCCAGTTGGATACTTGGTGATATTGCCAAGGAAATCATCAATCAAGATAATGGTCGCGACCCTCTAACACGTCTTTTTAATCGTCGTTATTTGGATACCGTCATGCGTCATGAAACCGCATCCAGCTTAAAAGCTGGATGCATGTTTGGTATTGCGATTATAGACATTGATTTTTTCAAAAAAGTCAATGATAGTTATGGACACAATAATGGTGATCGCGTTTTAGTGCAGCTAGCAGAAATGTTGACACGTGACGTACGTGCTGGAGACTTTATTTTTCGCCTAGGCGGAGAGGAGTTTTTAATCGTTCTCGGAGGTGTAAGCAGCAAGGTCATTAAAAGAGTCGCTGAAAAAATTTGCATGACGATGAGAAATACCATGTTTAAATTGGCCGATGACAAGCTCATCACCGTGACAGTAAGTATTGGCACTGCCCTGCATGATGGACACCCTGATTTTCAACGCACAATCAGATTAGCAGACGAAGCTTTGTACCAAGCAAAACACAATGGACGCAACCAAGTGATGGCGGCACTTCAACCATCAAAGACTTCTACGACAATCAATAAAAAACAAATCACCTAGAGCTTAAATAAACCATGACATCGAGTGTTATGATAATCGTAAGATAAACGCTCGATTCACACAGGAGCATATATCGCCAACAAAGATCGCATCAACCCACATAGCCAAGACAATAGCATAACCGAATCAGTGATATTGCTTGTCAACACAGGAAGCTCTTCGATTAAAATGGCATGTATTTGTATGCCCTCAGAAACCGTACTGGCTGAAGCTTTGGCGCAAAACCTTGGTTCAGCGCAAGCCTCGTTGTCTTTAAAAGTGATGGGCGAGACATGCAACATCAACCTTGATGATGGAAGCTTTGCAGGCAGCATGAAAACATGTTTGAGCGCGCTGCTTGATGAAGTTGGCATGGCGAACATCACAGCCTTGGGGCATCGGGTTGTGCATGGTGGTGAGACGTTTATTGCACCCACTTTGCTGGATGACACAGTCATTGCACAAATCGAATCACTGTCGCATTTGGCACCACTACACAACCCTTCCAATCTCTTGGGCATTCGTGCGAGCATGAAGCAGCTGCCTCATGTGCCACACATCGCTGTTTTTGATACGGCTTTTCACCATGCTATGCCAGCCTACGCCAGCTTTTATGCCGTGCCTTATGATTGGTACACAGAGCATGGGGTGCGTCGCTATGGCTTTCATGGCACGAGTCACCACTATGTTGGAGAACAAGCGGGGCAGCGACTTGAGCGTGCTTTTCATCGCTGTCATCTGATTACGGTTCATCTTGGGAATGGTTGCAGTGCCACGGCCATTTCAGGTGGAAAAAGCATCGACACAACGATGGGTATGACCCCCTTAGAAGGCTTGGTCATGGGCACGCGAAGTGGTGATATTGACCCAGCCATCCTTGCCTTCATCGCCAAGAAAACAGGTGATTCCTTAACAAGCATCACCCATACCTTGAACCATGACTCAGGACTTCTGGGCATATCAGGCCTGAGCAACGATATGCGCTGTTTACTTGATGCTGCCAAAGAAGGTCATCAGCGCGCCGCCTTAGCCATTGATGTGTTCTGTTACCGTTTGGCCAAACACATCGCCAGCCTTGCCGTGGCCTTAGAGTCCATTGACGCCATTGTCTTCACAGGCGGCATTGGTGAAAATGCCAGTGTGATTCGCGCCCAAACCATTGCTCATTTAAGCTGCTTTGGTGTTTCTTTAGATGAAGATAAAAACAAACAACATGGTCATCATAGCAATGGCTTTATTCATGGTGCTAAAAGTGCGATGGCTGTTTTAGTCATACCCACCAACGAAGAAGTGATGATTGCCCGTTATGTCAACACCGTTTTAACAGAAGAGGTCACAACATGAGTCATGCTTTTTTTCTTGTCTCCACAGGGGCTGGTGCAGGCCTGACCACCGTTAGCTTAGGCTTGGTGCGTGCTTTGGATCGCATTGGGATTCGCGCTGGCTTTTATAAGCCCTTTGCCCAATTACATGATGGTGATCAAGGCCCTGAACGCTCCACCCATTTAATTGAGCAGTTAAGCGGTATTAAAACGATGCCACCGATTAGTCTGAGGCGCGCTGAATCATTGCTTGGTGCAGGTCAGTTAGAGCTATTGATGGAAGAAGTTGTGGCACTTTACCAACAAAGCATCGCCCATACAGATGTGGTGGTGATCGAAGGCTTGGTCGCCGATGGTCATGCAGGCTATGCAACGCGCTTGAATGTGGCTATTGCCAAAGCACTGGATGCAGAAGTGATCCTTGTGGGCAAACCTGAACCTGATTTAGAAGAGTATATTAATATTGCCGCCAATGCTTTTACTGCCGATGGTGATACCACATTGATCGCCACGATTCTCAATAAGGTGGGTATGCCAAGTGATACGCAGCCAGCTTTGTTAGAGGCTGATACCTTGCAAGCTGAGCTTGTTCGAGAAACACCGCTTCAAGATCCAAGCAAACACCCCATGTGCGCAAAATTAAGAAACAAAGCCTTTCATTTTATGGGTTGTGTCCCTTGGCAAAAACCACTCACGGCTGTGCGCATGGCTGATATTGCCCATTACCTTGATGCAAAGGTGATCAATGCGGGCTGCTTGCAAGATCGGCGCGTGCATCGCATGGAGTTATGCGCGCGTACCTTGGCAAACACCCTGAGTGTCCATCAACCCCACACCCTATTGATTTTCCCTGGTGACCGAGATGATGTTTTTGTTGCTGCATGTATGTCGGCACTCAATGGTGTACAACTGGCAGGCATTTTATTGACAGGGGGACTACGCCCCGACGCACGGGTGATGACATTGTGTGAACAAGCCTTGCAAACAGGCATTCCATTGTTATTGGTCCATGAAACATCCTTTCAAACAGCGGCAAAATTGGTCAATATGCCTGCGGAAGTAGCCATTGATGATATTTATTTAATCAATCAAGCCATGGACCATGTGGCTGACCACCTTGATGCGAATTGGTTGCGCATACGCTGTGCCAACAAACGTAAAACACGCTTATCACCAGCAGCTTTTCGTTATCAACTTATTGAACAAGCACGGCAAAAGAAACGTCGTATTGTGTTGCCTGAAGGTATCGAACCACGCACCATCATAGCCGCTTACCAATGCCAGAAACGCGGCATTGCTGATTGTATTTTACTTGGTGACCCAAGCACGATTCAACGTGTGGCAGCAGCACAGGGCATTACTATCAATGATGACTGCATCGTTAACCCTCCAAATATCATCGCCAATTATATTGAAGGAATGGTGAATTTACGCAAGCACAAAGGCATGACGCACAGCATCGCAAAAGATCAATTACAAAGTCGTATGATCTTGGGAACCATGATGTTGGCGATGGGTGATGTCGATGGCTTGGTCTCTGGTGCAGAACACACCACTGCCAATACAGTACGACCTGCCTTTCAGCTTATTGGCACCAGTGAGTCCGCTAAGCTGGTTTCATCTGTGTTTTTCATGTGTTTGCCTGACCAAGTGGTGGTCTATGGTGATTGTGCCATCAATCCCGACCCTGATGCAGCGGAACTGGCTGATATTGCCATCCAAAGTGCTGATTCTGCCACTCAGTTTGGTCTTGATCCGCATGTCGCCATGATCAGCTATAGCACGGGAGAATCAGGCACAGGCCAAGATGTCGAGAAAGTTCGTCAAGCCACGCAGATGGTGCGTCAACGTCGCCCTGATTTATTGGTGGATGGCCCCTTGCAATACGATGCAGCCGCGATCAGTTCTGTGGGTAAAAGCAAAGCACCCAAGAGTTTGGTCGCAGGAAAAGCCAATGTGTTTGTGTTTCCTGATTTAAACACGGGAAACACAACCTACAAAGCAGTTCAGCGCAGTGCCAATGTGGTCAGCGTAGGACCCATGTTGCAGGGTCTCAATAAACCTGTGAATGATTTATCTCGTGGTGCAACAGTGGAAGATATTGTTTATACCATTGCCTTAACGGCGATTCAGGCGGGGTAATTAAACATAAGCAAAAACCTATTGTTTATGGTCGCCTTGTGGGGCAGCTTCTGTGTTCAAATTGTCTTCTCACATAAGAACAGTGAGAAACATTAAGATGACCTAGAGGTATCCTATGGCTTGGTGGATTTTAGCGATATTAATTTTTTTAGCGGTACTCATGCTTGCATCCACACCGCTAAAAGGATCTAAGTACAAACAAAGAGCTCAGCACAGTCATAGACCTAAACGCAGGGGGAAAAGGCGGTCCTCGAATGACTTAAACGATTCTAGTGATTGGTTTGATAGCGGAGACTCAGGCGGTGGTGGTGATGGCGGTGGCGGTGGCGGCGGTGATTAAAAACAAGTATCGCCTGTAGTTGTAATAACCAACGGGCATTGCACCACAAGCTTCACAATACCAATCAAAATCCAAGCTGACTGACCATCCTTTTGGTGTAATGCCTTTGAGTTATGACACCCTACCACTTCCTTTTTTGAAACTGATACTTACAATGCTTTTTCTTCATGCTCAGCTCGATAAATCGGTAGTTTTCTATGTTGAAGTTCGTACTTCACCACCCACCAAATAAAAAAGGCGGATCTTGCTCCTTGATCGAACCACACCTTTTTTCAAAGGTTTGATACAGTGCATAATCACAAGCCTTTTTGTGGGTGGATTCTCCCTGAAGTCGCCATTGCGTTAGCGGTAAGAAATTCCCATGAAAAACAAAACCTTTTTGTCCAAACTTATAAGCAATGGATACGCGGTCAAAAAATGCCCAATTTAACAAGTATCGATGTTCTTTTTTACTTTTAATGTATCGTATTTGAATGCATTTATCTGTGACAATAAGCTCAGTGCAAAGGTTTGTTTTGTACGATCTATACCAATCGTAAAGCTGGATCAGCGAGGTCAGCACCATCAAATAGAACATGAAAGAAGCTAAGTAAATTTCAAGGTATCGACCGATGTAAATCAACAACATGCCAAGCCCAATTAAGAGCAAAGCACATTTGAAATTTTCTCTGGGCGTTGAGTGAAATCGAAAGGATTGTATGTCCTCTGGTGCATTGCGTGTCATAGTCACGTAAACTAAAGCACAGGTTGCCATAGATCAATGTGATTTTTTGCTTGATGGATGAAAAAAGTAGGATGTAATAACCAAAGGGCATTACACCAAATAATGATCAATCAGCTTGAAGTTTGTTTGGTGTTGTGAAGCCTGTGTGGTTACGTGCTATCGTTCCTCATGCTCTGCGTCACTGCCATTAAGTTAAGGTATATTTTATCTCGTTCCACACGCTCCTGCGTTGGAATGCATACCTTAGTCACCATGACCTACAAACGTTTGGAGACCCTCGCAGCTTCATGTTCTTTTTCCTTACTCAATCAGACTTTATTGATTCCATACAACGTCGTTTTTGCTGGTTGTCGTAGGCATTCCCACGCAGGAGCGATGGGAACGATAGCAAGAGCATCCAAAAACCAGTTACCTAGCCGAGCGTGGGAACGATTAATATCTACATTTGGGTTACGTGTTGACACCCATATTTCCACTTATTCCTTAAGTACTTTCTCATCTAGTAATTTTGTAGCATCAAAGCTTTCCGTCGCTAGATTAAACTCTGGAGCCACTATATCTAAGTCTGGTGTTTCAATTGGCTCTGGTGTTTTAATTGGCTCTGCTGTTTTAGTTGGCTCTGGTGTTTTAGTTGACTCTACATAAGGTTTTGGCTGTATACTACTATTTTGACTCATTTTTGTTTCCTTTTTGATTTTTAAAGGACTTTTCAAGTCTGACAAGTCCTTATTATTATTTTCTTCTGAAGGCATTGTTTCAATCATATTTCCTTCGGAGTTAGTGGAGTATTCACTGACAACGTTGGCTATAATAAATAAAGTAAAAAATATTACTGTTACCACAATCCACCAAAAACTATGCTTAACAGCCTTCACCTTTAAATTTGTTATAGCCATATTGTGTTTTAATGACATGCTAAACCGCTTTGCCATTGCAACGTAGATATTAATTAATTTATTATCAAGGTAAAACATTACTACATTCTCATTTAAAGAGGGCTTTTCTAACCCTTGAACATGCAGTGCTTTGAATGCAAAAATCCACGATACAAGTAAGCCCAGTAAAATAAAAGCACCTAGTACAAGTAATACTACCTCCATATTATTCTCAGCTGGTATAATATCCCCAAATAACTGTCTTACTGTAAGAGCATAAACAGCTAACAATGATGTTACAACCGTAATAAACCTAGCGGCTTTATCTTCAACTCTTCCAAATCGTAAATTTTCCTCGTCAAATGCATATTTAGCATGTTTATATAGTTCTTCATATTGACTCATACTTTCATCCTAAATTTTCACATAACTATAGCTATGACACATGGACTTTGTCTATCATCATAAAAGTACTAATGCTTGAAAAGGTTATATTCATATATAAATATTATTATGATGCTTTTTAAAACTCGTTGAATTACGTGTCATAACTTAACAGCACCAATCAAAACCCAAGCTGGCTGATCATCCTGTTGGTGTAATGCCTTTCAGTTATTACACCCTACCATTTTCTGTGTTGAAACTGAGACTTACGACGCTTCCGCTTCATGCTCATCCAACCAAATATCAACCTCTTTCTGAAAACGGTGTTGATCCTCAACACTCAAACCAGTAGCACAAAAGCGGTGTTGATAATGCCACGCCAGCATGGCTTGTACGTCCGTTTTTTCAATGCGAACAATCC
>JAUZRG010000168.1 GCA_030950585.1 Mariprofundaceae bacterium
ACTTGCCTAAAGCTTCAAGTTTCTGCTGGAGAAATGTTGTTCAAATATGCGACTGAGAATCGCTGGAGCCCAGTGCCTAATTTTCTATGAGTTATCTTAATCATAACCGCTTACTTAATAGATCAAGTCTAAGCTTTAAAAGTGCCATCTCTTCTTTAACATCATCAATTTTATCAATTTTCCGCAGTCTTTTACTATCCAACATCTTTTGAAGCTGTCTTTTGATGATAGGCTCTCCAACTATAGATATGATTTGTTCACAATATTTCATTTCACCATCTGTTAGGTGGGTGTTATTTAGATATTTAATAGCTTTATCTATCTTCCCCTTAGCAAACTCGCCCATAAGCCCATCCATAAAAAAACCATGAGATAAAAGCGTGTGTATATTTGCCCCAAAGGTTTCTATATCAGGATAGACTTGTTTTCCTTCTTTTAAAAATATTATATTTTCTTTTGGTAGGTCAGATAATAGGAATGGGGAGTGGGTGGTGAAAATAAGATGTACATTTCTATCTAGTTTTTTAAAAATATAAAAAATTTTATTAAAATATTTTTTTTGCCACTTTGGATGAAAAAATGTTTCCACTTCATCAAATAAATATATTTTAGGCTCTATGCATGATGACTCTTTATGTTTTAAAATTTCTACTATCAATCTTGTAAATTGTCTTTCACCATCCGATATACTTTCATAAGTAGCATTATTTTTATAATTCAATAAGTTTAAATTAAAAATTGGCAAATTGTCTTTTTTTGTTCCCTCAAATTTATTATTTTCTTCATAAATCTTTTGAAATATTGATAGATAATCTAATTCAAAGAATGTTAATGTATTTAAAGGAATTTTACATGAGTTTTTTTCTTCATTCCATGTACACTTTAAAATATATTCAATAGCTTCTTCTATATTTCTATGGTTTTTATCATCAAAATATTTTTTAAAAAAATCTATGGTAAAATCCACTGTTCCATTAGTTTCTTCTTTTTCCATTGTTAAATAATAAAAGCGTATCAAACTATAATATATTGCCTTTTCAATAGGGTTTTTTATTTCAGATAGAAATAATTTTATCTTTTTAGAACGATCTTGACCTTTAATGATTAAAGAATTGGAAAAATCAAAACTTTCCAAAGTTAATATTAAAGTATCAAATCCATATGTTTCATTCATATCTTGTAAGATATCATAATCTTTATATGCTCTTACATATTTTGGTATAAAAATATTAAAATTATCATTTGGTGGACTAGATAATCCATTAAAATATAGAAAATCGTTATCTCTGCCATTAAGATATTTATAACTGAAATTTATTCCTGTCGATTTAGTATTTAAAATTTGTATTGTACTCTCTGTTATAATAATGCTTAAAGCACTTAAAATTTTATTACAATTTATATCTTTATATGTTCCAAAATAACGAAATTTATCTTTATCTTTTACAATTATAACATAACTTTTTCTTCCTTTCTTAGGTGTATCTATTTTAGAATGTAAAACTTCTAAGATACTACTCTTCCCACTGCCATTCTCCCCAACAATAGCAGTCACATTTATATTATCGGGAAAAATAGACTCATGGTTTTCATGTTCATTTATAACCAAAGTATTCTTTTCATCATCATACGCACAATTAAAACGGGGGCTAAAATTAAACCCCTGTTTTTCAATGTTTTTATACTTCTCAATCCAAAGATAAAGCAATTCCATAAAAAACTTCTATTTACTTTCTTCTGGCAATTTCATCAACCGAAAAGAAGTTTCTTTAGACTGATAATTCTGATCTTTTGCAGCGCAATCATTCACATCAAAATAGTCAGTCGTGTCCTCTGGCGCAATAGACCAACTATTGATTGAATCAGAATCTGCTGTATTCCAAAAAAACTCAAGCGAAATAGGATGCTCTTTAAAACTATCAACTGAAAAAAAACATTTATCTCTAGTACGAGTATTAGAACTATACATCTGAGCCAAGGCGGCGGCGGTAAAGATGGGGTGATTAACGTCTGTAGAGACATTACTATATTTCACACCGTAAAAAGCAGAGCAATCATACTCCACATTAGCGATGGCACTTGCCCATTCTACAAACGCTTCCACTGCTACCGAAGTAAGCCCTGTGACTTTTTTGTCATCATTCGTTTGATCGACTATAAACTTCTCATCTTCAAACTCTATATCGCTATGATCCAAACCCATCAGAAAATCCTTAGACTCACTATCAACAATTTTACCATTGCCATCAAACTCTATTTCTTTAGCCATAAAAATAGCATTCAAAAATAGACAAAACTGAGCATTCGAGACAGGTTTTGTCATAATCTCTGTTGCATTATCTCCTAGTTCACCACGTTCAAATGTCGGCTTGAAAAACTCAAAGTTCAGTATCTTTTTTTCTTCCTCTTGGAGTTCATACGCCATATCTATTTTATAGTAGTCCAACAGATATTGAAATAATTCTGGTTTGATAATGTGGATGGTATTCTTGTCTTTTTTGCCAAAATATCTAAAAAGTGCATTGCCATCTTGTCTATCAAACATCTCATAGATATATCGCAAGTCCTGCTCTTCAGCTTTGGTGATTTTAAACATCTCAAAATATTGCGTGATGATGGCATGCTTAGCATCGTCAAACGCGCCATCGATATTGGCAATCATCATGGCATCGACCATGAAATTGTATTTTATATCTCTGGTTGCAAAGGATTGCATCATGTCCAAAATCATTTTTTCATCAGGATTTTCTGCGAAGTTGATAAAT
>JAUZRG010000169.1 GCA_030950585.1 Mariprofundaceae bacterium
TTTTAGCAAGCCCTTAATCGAAAGGTCTTTCCTAAACCTGCTTTCCTTCATAGGACACCTCAATCAATTTAATAGTCTGCGAAAGAATCTTTTTGGAAACGTTACAAGTAAAGGGATTTATAGGCTAGCGGGAAGTGCTGACATAAAGATAAGCTACATGCACTGCGTAGAATGCTGCCACCAATACCGAGTTCCCACCATAAAGTATGGCATAAGCCTTCTCTTTTTTGTTTTCGCATCGTGGACATGACGTGTTCTTTTGATTCTCGCTTATGAACGTGAGGCATACAGCCTTTGTGTTGATGTGGAAGCAGACATCTCTCTTTAGGTACAAAAATCTGAAAACACCTCTCTTCTAATAAGGATAGGAAGAAAGGAGATTGATAGAATAAGCGTAAAATATTTTCCGTATGCTGAGGTCGGGCATGCAGGCTTTTTTGGAAAATGTCATGATTTTTTAGGGAAGGATAGAAAAGATCAATTGATTTGTCAGTTATTATTGAGAAAACAAATGCTGAAAAGGTTACTTCATCAAAGCTTAACGATAGCTTCTCTGTTTTATTGAAAAAAACATGGAGTTATTTGATATGCCTCAGCCTACATTGTTACCTGTGATTCTTTCTGGCGGAAGTGGCTCACGTTTATGGCCATTATCGCGTGATGTTTTTCCCAAACAATTTCTTGATTTAACAGGGTGTGAAACCTTGTTTCAGGCGACAGTTCAACGTTTAAATCGACTAAATAGTTTAGACCCTTTGGTGATTTGCAATGAAGAACATCGTTTTTTTGTGGCTGATCAGCTTCGTCAATGTCAGCAAGTACCCATGTCGATCATGTTGGAGCCTTGTGGTCGAAATACAGCTCCAGCAGTCACCTGTGCAGCATTATATGCGCAACAGTCACATGAAAAAGTACAGCTATTGGTGTTGCCTGCGGATCATGTGATTGCCGATATGGATGCTTTTGTGGCTGCTGTACATGTGGCTCAAGATGTCGTGGGACAAGGTTATATGGCGACCTTTGGCATTGCCGCAGATCGAGCAGAAACAGGTTATGGTTATATTCGGCATGGTAAAGCCTTGGGTGAGCAATGCTTTGAAGTGGATTGCTTTGTGGAGAAACCTTCGTTGGAAGTCGCTAAATCTTATATTGAATCAGGCTTGTATGATTGGAATAGCGGTATGTTTTTGTTTGATAGCCAGATGTGGTTGGATGCAATGCAGCAGTTTGAGCCTGAGATGTTATCTGCGTGTCAGCTGGCGGTCAGCAACGCTCAGCAGGATCAGGATTTCACCCGTCTTGATCATGACTCTTTTGCCGCATGCCCTGCCAACTCTATTGACTATGCGGTGATGGAGAAAGCCATGAAAGTTGCGGTTGTGCCGTTGGCTGCCAAGTGGAGTGATGTGGGCTCTTGGTCGTCCCTTTCAGATGTAGAACCTTCTGATGATGATGGAAATGTGTGTATTGGCGATGTGATTTTGCATGGCACGCACAACACCTATGTGCGTAGTGAGAGTCGACTTGTTGCTACGGTGGGCATACAGGATCATATCGTGGTTGAAACAGCCGATGCGGTTTTGGTTGCGCATAAAGATGCGGTGCAAGATGTGAAAGCGGTTGTAAATCAATTAAAAGCACAGGGGCGTACCGAAACGACAGCACATCGTCGGGCTTACCGACCTTGGGGTTACTTTGAGGCCATTGATTCTGGCACACGTTTTCAAGTCAAGCGTATTTTGGTGCGCTCAGGTGCGGCACTATCATTACAAATGCACCATCACCGCAGTGAGCACTGGGTGGTTGTGAGTGGTACAGGTCGTGTCACCTTAGGTGAGAAGGTCTTTTTATTAAAAGAAGATGAGTCTGTGTATATTCCTTTGGGCAGCCGCCATCGCTTGGAGAATGTGGGTATGATTCCCTTAGAAATCATTGAAGTGCAAACAGGTAGTTATTTAGGTGAAGATGATATTGTTCGCTTTTCTGATGAATATGGACGTGAATCATGTTAAATTGTTTTAAAGCTTATGATGTTCGTGGTCGTGTGCCCGATGAACTTAATGCAGACATTGCATATCGTATGGGTTGGTCTTTTGCGACTTACCTCAAGGCTAAAAAAGTTGTGGTCGGTTATGATGTGCGTTTAAGCAGCCCATCATTGGCTCAGGCCATTATGCGCGGCCTCAACGATGCAGGCTGTCGTGTGTATGATATTGGTGAGGGTGGCACAGAAGAAGTGTACTTCGCCACCGATCACTATGGCATGGATGGTGGCATCATGGTCACTGCCAGTCATAATCCAATGGATTATAATGGCATGAAATTTGTGCGCGAAAAATCCAAGCCGATTAGCGGTGACACAGGTTTATTTGATATCGCAGATATGGTTGAGCATGCCACGGTGACAACCGAGCAAGGCATTCAAAGCATCGAGCCCTTAGATATTGCATCGGCTTATACGCAGCACTTATTCTCTTATATTGAATTATCAACACTCAAACCATTAAAGATTGTGGTCAATGCGGGTAACGGTGGCGCAGGAAAGGTGATTGATTTACTGGAATCCGCGTTGCCTTTTAACTTTATCAAAGTGCATCATCAACCCGATGGAAATTTTCCTCACGGCATTCCCAACCCCTTATTGCCTGAAAACCGCAGTGCAACCAGCCAAGCGGTATTAGAACATCAAGCAGACTTGGGTATTGCGTGGGATGGGGACTTTGACCGTTGTTTCTTCTTTGATGAATTAGGTAACTTTATTGAAGGTTATTATATTGTGGGCTTGTTGGCGCAATATTTTTTAAAGCAACAGTCAGGGCAAAAAATCATTCATGACCCTCGTCTCACATGGAATACACAGCATATTGTGAAAGAATATGATGGTGAGGCGATAGAAAGCAAAACAGGCCATGCTTTTATTAAGGAACGTATGCGGACAGAAAATGCGGTGTATGGTGGTGAAATGAGTGCGCATCATTACTTTCGAGACTTTGCTTATTGCGATACTGGCATGGTACCTTGGTTATTGGTCACAGCTTTGTTGAGTCAGTCTGAGCAATCATTGCATACCATGGTTGCTGATCGCATTGCGGCTTTTCCTGCTAGCGGTGAAATCAATCGAAAAGTCGAAAACACCCGTATGAGTATTGAAAAAGTTCATCAACATTACCAACAGTATGCACAAAAAACAGAATGGGTTGATGGTTTAAGTATGTCTTTTTCTGATTGGCGCTTTAACCTGCGCGCCTCCAATACAGAAGCTTTGTTGCGATTGAATGTTGAAAGTCGGCAAAACATCGCACTGATGGAAGAAAAAACCAAAGAGATTTTAATGTTAATTGACGATGTGAGGGCCGTATGAAGAAAATAGCGCTGATTACAGGTGTAACAGGACAAGATGGAGCTTATTTATCAGAACTTCTGCTGAAAAAAGGCTATGAGGTGCATGGTATTAAACGTCGAACCTCTTTGTTTAATACCGATCGCATCGACCATTTGTATCAAGATCCTCATGAATCTGGATCATCCTTTTTTTTGCATCACGGCGATATGACCGATTCTTCCAGTTTAATTCGGATTATTCAGCAAGTGCAACCCGATGAGATTTATAATCTTGCTGCCCAAAGTCATGTGGCGGTATCTTTTGAAGAGCCTGAATACACAGCAGACTCGGATGCCATTGGTAGCTTACGTATCTTAGAAGCGATACGTATCTTGGGTTTGGAAAAAAAGACAAAGTATTATCAAGCATCAACATCTGAACTATATGGCGAAGTACAAGAAACACCGCAAACGGAAACCACGCCTTTTTACCCGCGATCACCTTATGCTGTGGCTAAAATGTATGCTTATTGGATTACCGTGAACTACCGTGAGTCTTATGGAATCTATGCTTGTAATGGTATTTTGTTTAACCATGAATCACCTCTTCGTGGTGAAACCTTTGTGACACGTAAAATAACCCGTGCTTTGGCAAGAATTAAGCTAGGACTACAGGATTGCTTGTATCTTGGTAATATGAATTCCAAACGTGATTGGGGTCATGCCAAGGACTATGTTGAGATGCAATGGATGATGTTGCAACAAGATGAGCCTGAAGATTTTGTGATTGCGACAGGCGTGCAGTATTCGGTGCGTGAATTTGTGCAGGTTGCCGCCCAAGAAATTGATATTGATGTTGAGTGGCGTGGTGAAGGTCTTGATGAGAAAGGCTATGATCAAAAAGGCCGTTGTATCGTACAGGTCGATCCGCGTTATTTTCGCCCAGCAGAAGTGGAAACTTTATTGGGTGATCCCACAAAAGCGAAAGAAAAACTGGGCTGGACACCTAAAACCACCTTCCATGAATTGGTCACAGAGATGATGGCTGAAGATATGAAGTCAGCGCAAAAAGATGAGCTTGTGAAAGGGTATGGTTTTAAGACCTTGGATCATCATGAATAAAGATGATTTGATTTATGTTGCGGGTCACCGTGGATTGGTGGGTTCTTCGATTGTTCGTCAGTTAAAATCAGAAGGTTTTCAAAATATCTTATTAAAGACTTCAAAAGAAGTGAACTTGTGTTGTCAAAGTGCAGTTGACCAGCTGTTTGTCACAGCAAAACCTAATTATGTGTTCTTGGCTGCGGCAAAAGTCGGTGGTATTTATGCCAATGATACTTATCCAGCTGATTTCATTCGTGATAACTTACAAATTCAAACCAACGTGATTGATGCGGCCTACCGTCATGGTGTGAAGAAATTCGTTTTCTTGGGGTCATCATGTATTTACCCTAAGTTAGCACCACAACCGATGTCTGAATCTTGTTTGCTTACAGGTGCGCTAGAACCGACCAATGAGTGGTATGCGATTGCTAAAATTGCAGGCATCAAAATGTGTCAGGCTTATCGCAAGCAATACGGATTTAATGCGATAAGTTTGATGCCAACCAACCTTTATGGTCCAAATGACAATTTTAATTTAGAAAACTCGCATGTGTTACCTGCTTTGATTCGCAAGTTTCATTTGGCAAAATTAGCATCTGAAAAAGATGTGGTCGCCATTGAAGCGGATGAAAATAACTTAGGTATTATTCCCGATGCTATTTTAAAAGCCATGCAGGTTCAAAGGTGTGATGATGGTTCATTTGCGATGGTAGGTGATCAGCCTCAAGTCGCTTTGTGGGGCAGTGGAGCACCATGTCGAGAGTTTTTGCATGTAGACGATTTAGCCAAAGCCTCGCTTTACTTGATGCGTCATTATGATCAAAGCGAGATCGTGAATGTGGGAGTGGGTGAGGATGTTAGTATTCGGTCTTTAGCTGAGTTGGTGCAAGAGGTAGTGGGCTTTAAAGGTGAAGTTATTTGGGATGCTTCAAAGCCAGATGGTACGATGAGAAAGCTGATGAATGTGGATAAAATTAATGCTTTGGGTTGGTCGGCAACGATTGCTTTAGAAGAGGGTCTTATGGGTGTTTATCAACGTTATAATGAAAGATTTAAACGTTAATGTTCACATGGTATACGGTATAAATTTTATTGTATGAATCTTAGTCGAAATTTTTTAGCAGGCCTAAGTAGTTCGGTGTGGGTGGGACTGGTTAGTTTAGCATCAATTCCTTTTTATGTTAGCTACTTAGGACTAGAATCTTATGGTTTAATAGGTTTCTTTTTAACATTACAAGCATTGTTTCAACTCCTTGATATGGGTCTCACGCCAACAATGAATAAAGAAGTTGCTAGTTGTGAAGCAGCAGGAGGTATTCAAAATGCTGGAAAACTTTTACATACACTTGCTATTATCTATTGGGTGGTTGCAGGAGTTATTGCACTATTGACAATGTTGGCTGCACCTATGATTGCGAGGGAGTGGTTACAGCTTGAATTTTTGACGTTTGAAACGGCATTACATGCGGTAGTCCTGATGGGTATTGTGCTGGCTTGCCGTTGGCCTATTGGTTTATATCAAGGTGCTATTATTGGTGCACAACGTTTGATTGTGTCTAGCTCTATTAATATAGTGATGGTTACGATTGTGAATGTTGGAGCCATTGCAATTCTTCATTTTATTTCACCAACGATTGAAGCGTTTTTTCTATGGCAGGCTGCGATTGGATTTGTGTATGTCATGGTGATGCGTTGGGCGGCATGGCGCATTATTGGACGGTTAAAAAATTTAAAATTTAGCATAAAAGATTTAAAACGAGTTTGGTTGTTTTCAGCTGGTATGTTTGGCGTTACTTTTTTGGGTTTATTGCTTAGTCAAGTAGATAAAGTTATTTTAAGTCGCATTTTATCACTTGAAAATTTTTCTTATTACATGCTTGCTACGGTCGTTGTGAATAGTTTATTTGTTCTTATTTCGCCATTGTTCAACACAATATTTCCACGCTTTACCGCACTTGTGATTAATAACGAGAAAGATGAGCTTATGATGTTATATCGACTGGGAACCCGTTTGTTTGCGACTGTTTTATTTTCATTAGCAATGTTTCTGATTTTATGTGCACATGACCTAGTGCTGGTTTGGATGAATGATGCTGATATAGCAATGCAGGTTGCACCTATATTATCCCTTCTTATTATTGGCTCTGCACTGCATGGTGTGATGTATTTCCCCTATGCCCTGCAACTCGCATATGGGTATGTTCGTTTAACATTAAAAATATGTATGGTTCTGGTCGCTGTGATGTTGCCATTGGTTGTTTTTTCTGCGTTACAGTTTGGAGCAGTTGGAGCAGCAGGTGCATGGGTTGCTTTAAATTTATTGTATGTTTTTTTTGGTACATGGTTGACACACCGATATTTATTGGAAAAAATTGGTTTAACGTGGTTAATTCAAGATGTTGGTGTTCCTTTAGGCTTAGCTACACTTGTTGGTGTTATTGGCGGGTATTTTTTTCAAGGTATTACTGACTCACCTTACCTTACTTTGTTTATTGGAATGATATTGGCATTGATTTCAGCGGTGCTGTCTTTAGCTTCCTCTAAAGCCTTGCGTATCAAGATGATTTGTTACTTTAAAACATTAAAGATATTAAAACATAAAAAGATGGAGTCATGGAATTGAAAAAAACAGCGGATATGTATCTGGAACTAATGATTAAAACGTTAACAAATGAAGTTTATGGTGATACAGAATATGCTCCTATTGTTAGTAACCGCTTTATTTCAAAATTAATGAATTGTACGCAAAGTATGCTTGGTTTTCGTTTGGTTAGGAAGCAAGGATTTGATTTGGAAAAACGGAAAAAAGGTCTTGATTGGCCGCCTTATGCGCACACAATGGTGGGTAGAAAAAGATTGGAAAACATTCAGTTTTGTGCGAAAAGCGTGTTAGGAAACAATGTTCCAGGTGACTTTATTGAAACGGGTGTTTGGAGAGGTGGTTCAACAATATTTATGCGTGCAATCATAGAAGCTTATGACCTTCATGACCGATCAGTTTGGGTGGCTGATTCCTTTGAAGGACTACCAGCTCCTAATGAAGAGCTATACCCTGTCGATAAAGGTGATATTCATTATACGATTGATGAGTTAAAAGTTACTTTAGAATCCGTACAAGATAATTTTCGAAAGTATGATTTGCTAGATGATCAAGTGAAATTTCTAAAAGGGTGGTTTAAAGATACATTGCCCAAAGCTCCTATTGAGAAGTTAGCAATTGCTAGGTTAGATGGGGATATGTATGAGTCTACAATGGATGCAATTAGTAGCCTGTATCCAAAACTATCCTCTGGAGGATTTTTAATTGTAGATGATTATTGCATCAAAACATGTGAAGAAGCAATTACAGATTACCGTAATGAACATGGGATACAAGAAGAGATGATTGATATTGATGGTACAGGTATTTTTTGGCAAAAAGCACCATAATGTTTTCCAGAAAAGAACAAACATATATCATTGGTGATAGTGCTCTTGATGCCATCTTAGGTGATGCTGCCCAACCTCTTGGACAAATTTCAGAGCTATTGCCTGAAGGTGCAAGTGTACTTGATATAGGCGCAGGCAATGGGATGCTTGGAAGGGTGCTCAAGCGTGCGTCTAAACAAGTGACACTTGATGCCATTGAGCCATGTGAATTTGCTGTCGATTTAGCAAAACCTTTCTATCGTAAAGTGTATCATGGCTATGCACAAGATTATTCAAATATGATTATGAAAAACAAATATGACTATATTGTTTTAGCAGATGTCTTGGAGCATACGACGGATCCATTGGGTTTCTTATCTGATATCATTCATGATTTAGATACATCCACTAAGGTTATTGTATCTATTCCTAACATTGCTTTTGGTGGTGTGAGGTTGTCACTGCTAAACGGTATGTTTGATTATGTTGATTCGGGTTTGTTAGAGCGAACGCACCTTCGTTTTTTTACGTTATCGTTAGCGCAAAAGCTGTTTCAACATGTGAATTTGTATTCTGAGCGGACGTTATTTCTTAAGCGTAGTTTCTATAGAATGGAATTCTCACGAAAGATGTTGAGAAGTTCACCGTTTACGATTTTAAACTTAGCTTTTAAATCAGAAGCTCTCGCTTATCAATATATGTTTGTGTTATCTAAAGAGCCTAAAGAGCCTAAGCTTGAGTATTATGGTGCAAGCACATTTACGGTTATCTTAGATGCTTTATTTGCTTGGCCGATGATAAAAAGAATGATACATCGTTGGAAAAAAACGTGACATCACCTCAAGTATCTATTTGTATTCCTACTTATTGTCAGCTTGATTATTTACGAGAAACGTTACGTTCTGTAGAGATTCAGTCTTACAAAGATTATGAACTCATTGTATCGGATGATACGCCTGATCTGTTGGTAAAAGAGCTGGTGTTATCCTATGACTTTGGTCATAGATTACGTTACTACCGCAATAGTCCTGCACTTGGATCTCCAGAAAATTGGAATCAGGCTATTTCTTATGCAAAAGGAAAATACATTAAGATATTACATCATGATGATCGTTTTCAAGACTCGGAATCACTAGATACCTTTGTTAGCCTTTTAGATGATAACCCAAATGCAGATTTAGCATTTAGTGTTAGTACTGCAGAAAATATCGTGGATGGTTATATGCATACGCACTGTCCTAGCAAAGAACAGGTTCATCACTTAAGTATTATGCCAGAAAGCTTGTTTTTTTATAATGTGATTGGCGCACCTAGTGCAGTTATTTATCGAAATAAATTTAATATAAAGTTTGATCAACAGCTTAAGTGGTTAGTAGACATTGAATTTTATATTCAATTTCTTCTTAAGAACAATCAATTTGTGTATACGCCTGAAGTATTGATTGCGACGGCTGCCAATGCACCACATCAAGTTACATCTTTTTGTCAAAGTGATGCTTGTGTTGATTTATGTGAACATTTTTATTTATATCAAAAAATTGCTGTTAAAATTAAAAGTCATCCCAGTACGCAATCTATTTGGTTTCGATTGTTTGAAAAATACTCGGTGTACTCCCCAGAAAGTGCTGTGAAAAAAGGGGTGAATTGTTTTTCTCAAGTAGATGACTTTCCTTTTTTTGAAGCGTATAAAAAAAACAGCTTAAAGAGAACTCCGTTTCGCATGTATGCACGGTTGCCCATTTTTTTTAAAAAGGTGATACGTTTTCTTTTGAAGAAGGTTCGTCTTGTTTAGCAAGCGTAAAATGTTTTTGTATTCATGTGAAAATGATGATGTCCTACGTATGATTGAATTACAAATATCGTATAAATTATTTAGAGGTTAGTATGCATTTGAAGACCATCCTTAGGCAGTGGCTCTCCACTCATCCAGAAGCTAAGAGAGCATTTTTACTCCTTTTTCGTTTCTTATCACCCTTGCTTAAAGTTATTAATTTGCGCGCCATATTAGGCTATTTCTGGTTCATTCGTGATTGGATAAAGTTCAATAGGCTTGGTGGTCAGGCTCGTCTTTTAAATGGCTACCCATGTGTTATGGATAAAACAGCGATGACAACGTTTGATCCTCAATACTTTTACCAAGCTATTTGGGGTTTTAATAAAATTTTAAGCTCAAAGGTCACACAACATGTTGATGTAGGATCTGAAATTAATTTTGTGGGTATGCTATCAGTGGTGACACATGTGACCTTTGTGGATATTCGCCCAGTAAATATTCAATTAAAAAACTTTTCTTGCCAAGAAGGTTCAATTCTTTCTCTACCTTATGGGTCTGATACGATAAAATCACTGTCTTGTATGCATGTAATTGAGCACATTGGCTTAGGTCGTTACGGTGATCCTCTTGATCCCAGTGGTTCTGTGAAGGCGTGTCGTGAGCTTGAAAGGGTTGTGGCAGTTGAAGGTGTTTTGTATATTACAGTGCCTATTTATGATGGGTTGGAGTCGAAAATAAAGGTGCATTTTAATGGCTTTAGAAGCTTTGGTATTCAGGAAGTGATTTCATTTTTTCCGACGTTGACATTATGTTCGTTTTCTATGGTAAATGGTAATCGGGACTTTATTCAAGATGTCGACCCTAAAAAAGCAACGGTTGTTATGGATAGTTTCTCTGACTCTGCACTGGGTCTATTTGAATTTACAAAGTTGGCTTTGGAATAATGTTTAAGTATATGTTTTTCATGAAGAGAGTTGGATTGGATGAGTAAAATAATGTTTCAACGTAGACTAAAAAATTTTATTAAACGAAAACTAGGTATGCATGCTAAAAAATCATATTCACAATGTGGTGAAGACCTAATTGTAAGGTATGTTTTTGATGTTTTAGGTATAGATAAACCGAGTTATTTGGATATTGGTGCACATCACCCGTATTTTTTAAATAATACAGCTTTGTTTTTTGAGCAAGGATCAAGAGGCGTTAATATTGAAGCTGATCCTCAACTTATTCATCGTTTTCATAAAGATCGAAAAGAAGATACAAATTTAAATATTGGCATGGCCACAGAATCTAGCGTGATGGATTTTTTTGTGATGTCACCTCCAACCTTAAGTACTTTTTCACAAGAGGAAGCTCAGAGATATGAGCAAGAGGCTGGGCATAAAATTACATCAACGATTTCAGTACAGGTACAAACTTTTTCAGAAGTGGTGGATTCTTATTTTAAAGGAATATCACCTGACTTTGTTTCTCTTGATGTCGAAGGCTTAGATTATGATATTCTTAAGTCTATTGATTTTAGTGTGTATCGTCCACGTGTTTTTTGTATTGAAACAATTGTTTTTACAAAGAAAAGATCGTCTGAAGGTGCAGGTAGACATGATAAGATTGATACTTTGATGTTAGAAAATAATTATATTAAATATGCAGATACAAATGTGAATACGATTTATGTTGACCAAAAAAGTTGGCTAAATAGTTAAGATGATTGCAATTTTGAATCAACTCTAATGAAAATACTATGCGTGTTTGGTCAGCATAACTACGGTGACCCTCAACGGGGGCTGGGTTATGAATATGCGAATTTCATCCCTGCATTTGAAAATTTAGGCTATGACGTTTCTTTTTTTGAGAGCTTGAATAAATCAATGTATAGCGATTATGTTGATATGAACTGTAGGTTATTAAAAAAAGTTGATGAAGAAAAGCCTGATATTATATTCTTTGTGTTGATGACGTATGAAATCTGGTTGGAAACGTTGGAAATTATTCGTGAGGGCAATGCTGCAACATTGATTCATTGGGCAACAGATGATTCATGGAAGTATGAGCAGTTTTCACGCTTCTTAGCTCCGATGTTTGATGTGCATGTGACAACGTATGCTTCTGCGTTGAAAAAGGCAGAACAGGATGGCATGCACCATGTTGCCTTAAGTCAGTGGGCAGCTGATAGCGTGCAAATGAAGCCACCGATTGCTGCAAAAGAGTGTTGTTATGATGTGAGCTTTGTTGGTTCGACTTATGGCAATAGAAAACAATGGATTGATGAATTAAAAGATGCGGGTATTTCAGTCGATGCGTTTGGTTATGGTTGGCCGAATGGGTCGGTTGATGATCAAGAAAAGAATCGAATTATACGTGAGTCTCGGCTTAGTTTGAACCTTGCAGACTCAGGCATTGTTTTTGAGAATGGAAAGGCTTCTCGTAGCCGCCAAATTAAAGCCAGAGTCTTTGAAGTGCCTGGTGCGGGTGGTGTACTCATGACAGAGAATGCTGATCACTTAAATGAATTTTATCGACTAGATGAAGAAATTATTATCTTTGAAAACATAGAATCTTTGCTTGAAAAGATACGTTTTTATTTAGATAATCCAGATCGACGAGATGCACTAGCTCAAGCGGGGTATGAAAGAACACAAAACGAACATTGTTATGAAGCTCGTTTTGAGCCGTTGTTTAAGCAAGCTTTTGAACGACGTCAAACAAGACAAAATAAAACAACTGATATTGACTTCCAACAGTTTGAAGCAGTGGCTGTAAGGCATCGCTTAAACTTCTTGTTAATCATTCTCAAGTATATCTTGCTTGCGCCATGTGTGCTCATTTGGGGAAAACAACGCGGTCATCGAGCAGCTAGACGTTTTCTCTTTGAATGTAGCTGGCGTTTTTTTGGTAAAAAAACATATTCGGTCACGAACTGGGCAGGCCGTTTATTCTACAAACACAGTTAAGTGATGAAATCTTTGTGGATCACATGGAAATGAGTATGAAAGTTTTGGTCTTAGGCGGTAATGGCTTTATTGGCTCCCATGTGGTGGATCAGTTATTGCTTGAAGGTTATCAGGTGCGCATTTTTGATCGTTCGCCAGAGCACCATCGGGAACCTTTGGCACAAGTTGATTATATTTTTGGAACTTTTGACGATCAGCTTCAAGTTGCAAAAGCGATGCAGGGTGTTGATGCGATTTGTCACCTGATTAGCACGACAGTCCCCAGTACTTCCAACTTAGACCCTATCGCTGATGTTCAAAGTAATCTGGTTAATACCTTGTCACTGCTGGAAAGTATGAGGAAAAATGGTGTACGTCGGTTATTATATCTTTCTTCTGGTGGTACGGTGTATGGTAACCCTAAATATTCACCCATTGATGAAGAGCACCCTTTAAATCCAATTTGTTCTTATGGTGTTGTTAAGGTTGCGATTGAGAAATATCTCATGATGTATCAATATCTATATGATTTAGATGTTATTATTTTTCGTCCATCCAATCCATATGGCCCAAGACAGAGCTATGTTGGTGTACAAGGCTTAATCAGTGTGTTGCTTAATAAAGCACTAACAGGTGATACCTTTCAAATGTGGGGGGACGGCTCTATCGTGCGTGATTACTTGCATGTCACTGATCTTGCTAAGCTTTGTGTGCATGGATTAAGTAGTGATCATTGCGGTGTTTATAATGCTGGTAGTGGTCAGGGATATTCTGTGCATGATATTTTAGCCATTGTGCATGATTTAACACATCAAAAGATTCATGTTCATGCTAACGTAGGTCGCGATTTTGATGTGAAAAAGGTCGTGCTAAATATTAATGCAGCAGTTAGCATCTTTCATTGGCAACCCGAAATAACACTCACTCAAGGGATTCAAACTCATTTATCATGGTTACAACAGCAATGAATCAAAAACATCAAGAAAATGCACTGCCATTGGTTAGTATTGCTTTGCCTGTTTTTAATGGTGCGGCTACGTTAGCGGTAGCAATCCGTTCTATTTTGCAACAAAGTTTTGAAAATTGGGAACTTATTATTCTTAATGATGCCTCCACAGACCACAGCTTAGATGTGATGAAATCCTTTCAAGACAAACGGATTCGACTTGTCGAAGGCAGTGAAAACATAGGGCTATCAGCACGTTTGAATATGGCTGTTGATCTCGCTAGAGGGTTATATTTTGCGCGCATGGATCAAGATGACATTAGTTATCCGATGCGTATTGAAAAACAACTTCATTTTTTACAAGCACATACGGATATTGACTTGCTTGCGACAGCGCCAACGATCTTTAAAGGTGAAGGGCAAGTATTGGGTCGCTGGCCTATTTCTTCTGAACATGAAGAAATCTGTGCACAACCTTGGAATGGTTTTCATTTTCCACATCCAACATGGATGGGTAAAACAACATGGTTTCAAAAGAATCGTTATGATTCACGAGCGGATGGGGCAGAAGATCAAGATTTATTGTTACGTTCATACCAAGTCAGTCGGTTTGCATGTCTTGATGAACCTTTACTGGCTTATTATGAAGGAACGAGACCTTTGAAAAAGATGTTACGTGCACGGCGTATCTTTGTTCAAGCCTATATGCGTCAATTTATGCTTGAACGAAAGTATGCACTGGTGTTGAGGGTGGCGTGTTTGCTTTCATTAAAAATGCTGGCAGATATAGTATATGCTTTATGTCCCTCGCTAAGCACACGAAATACGTTAACACCATTATCAAAATTAGAAGAGTCCAGATGGGAAGCTCTTTGGCATCACGTGAATTATCTTGATGCCAAGTAGTTCGCTCGTAGGTCAAAAGGTCGCTATTGTTTCCACGGTTCCCTATTTTCTGGTGAATCAATTGTCGCGACATATTTTTAACCTGCGCGCTCAGGGTGTTGATGTGACGGTGATTACTTCACCTGGGGATGAATTACAGGCATTGGAACATGATGATGGTATTCATATTATCACGATGGATATTGCTAGAAATATCCATTTATGGAAAGATTTAAAAGCACTGTTTAAATTATTATGTTTATTTCGTAGGTATGGCTTTTCATTGGTTCATTCGACCACACCAAAGGCTGGTTTATTGTGTGCTATTGCCGCTCGTCTTGCTGGAACAAAAGTGTGTTTGCATACGTTTACGGGTCAAGTGTGGGCCACAAAGCAGGGATTGATGCGATGGCTTCTTCAGAGCATGGATAAAGTGATCGTTCGCTGTAATACCCATTGTTATACCGATAGCCCAAGTCAAAGAGACTTTCTTGTGGAAATGAAAGTCGCAGGTGCAGATCAGTTGTCGACGTATGGGCATGGTTCTCTTGCTGGTGTTGATTTAAAAATATTTTCTCAAAATCGCTTTGATCAGGCCTTTAGAGACAAGTTGAAAGCAAGATTATCCATCAATGCTGGAGTATTGATCTTTACCTTCATTGGTCGGATGACGCGTGACAAAGGAATCTACGAACTATTGGCTGCATATGAGTTATTACAAGCAGAGAAAATCAACATTGCACTACTCATTTTAGGCCCAGTAGAAAGTTCTGACCATGATTTGCTCAAGACCATTCATCGTTTAAAGAATGTACATTCTTTAGGCTATGTTGATGATACGCCTTCTTTTTTATCAATCACTGATGTGCTATGCCTGCCTAGTTACCGTGAAGGCTTTGGTACTGTTGTTTTGGAGGCAGCTGCTATGGCTATTCCTACGGTGGGTAGCGATATTGTTGGGTTGCGAGATGCGGTTGAAGATCAGAAAACGGGTTTACTTGTTCCTGTTTATGATAAACAGGCTTTGTATCAGGCTTTGAAGCAACTTTTTGAGGATCTTCATTTTCGTTTAGGTTTAGGTGAGGCAGCAAAAAAACGATGTGAGTGCTATTTTTCCTCGAAACAAATCAATCACTTTGTTTTCAATGAATATCAAAAGTGGTTGAAATAGTGATTTTCAAAAGAAAAGTGCTTAGATTTTAATTTTGTAACTATTCAGCCATACAAAAAAACAAAAAGTTTCTTTAGTATCAATAAGATAAGTAAAAACCATTATTTTGATGGTCAAGCTAAGAGAAAAGCTAAGTTATTGAAATATATAGCTATTAATTTTAACCGTCAATCTTTAATGTGTTTTTAAAAAGGAGTCTTTCCTTTAAAAACAATGACTTAGTATGGCTGAGTAGTTACTAATTCTTTACGTATATTATGATGACCTCGCAAAAAGTCGGCAGCATGATTTTTAAGGGGTAGCCAAACCATTCCGAAGCTCATAGAAATCGATTCTGGAGCAAATGGTGAGGTTGTTTTCTTTCGATATTTCCTGTTTTTTGAAAAGTCAGACTTTTTGCGAGGGCATCATATTATTAGCGGTGCACAACTTAGACACCGCACATGTAAATAAGCTATTTTCAATATGCATAGTAAAGAAGTAACAAGTTGCTCAATAAAAGAATCATCGTAAGCCCTTTCCAAAAGCCAACAGGATGACGTTCAATCAGGGGAATTGTTTTTTTCATAAATACGGAATTAGGATAAATCAGGTCATACTGAAATTCAGAAAGTGATTCATAACGATGCTCAGGAAATTTATGAATAGATTTACGGATTGCGCCATCCATCCAAACAGGAACATCAGGGTTATATTGTCGAACAGATGTGTAGTCATAGTGTTTGTGGGCTTTGGCTTCTTTGACTTTGCCATAGGGAAAATGCCCACCACTCAACATTTCATAAATGGTGATACCCAGTGAATACATATCACTTTTTGGCGTGCCCTCAAAACCTTCAAACAATTCTGGGGCGATATAATTGGCCGTGCCTTCGATGTAATCTTGTTGGATCGGGGTATAAATTTCTTCTAAGCCTGAAACACGTGTGGAGCCAAAATCGATGATTTTGATGTTGCCATGCTCATCAATCATGATGTTTTCAGGTTTAATATCTTGATGCACCATTTCACGGCGATGAAAAGCACGTACACCTTTGATGATCTGGCGGCTAATATCACGAACCTTTTCCAAGCTGGGCTTTGGTTGATCCACAATCCACTGGGCAAGAGACTGCCCTTCTAAAAACTCGGTCACATAATACATGCAGCTACGCTTATGCTTGAGTTGTCGAACTTTCAGCACATGCGGGTTATTCAAACGCCTTCCTACCCAAACTTCATGTAAAAAACGGTCGATATAAGCGGGATCATCTTCAAAGTTGATGGAGGGTGTTTTGATGACTATGCTTTCATGGCTTTGAAGGTCTTGGGCAAGGTAAATTTGAATCGTGCAGCTGGTATGAAGCTCTTTGATAATGCGATAGGCATCGAGTGTTTGGCCCAGCTGCAAAGGCGCGGGAAAGGGTAAGGATATTAGTTCTTTGTAGTATTCATGCTCATCTTGATTGGGTAACTGTGTGATACGCACAACTTGGCATGTAACATTATCATTGCTTCCCGCTTTTAAGGCCGCATCCAGCATGGCTTTGGCGGCATCTTCTGGATGATGTGATTGAATGAGTTCAAGGATGTTCTCTTCATGGATAAACTCATGCATGCCATCGGTCGATAAAACAAAGGTATCACCGACTTCCATACTGAGACTACTGTAGTCAAAATTGACCTCATATTCCGCCCCCATCGCACGCGAAAGATAGGTTTTATGACGATCAACCGTGAGACGATGATCTTTGGTTAAGCAACGAATCTGACCCTGACGAACCAAATAAATACGTGAATCACCGACATGAAAAAAATGTGCCGTGGTTGATTTAAGAATCAGTGCTGCAATGGTCGATGCCAGACTTAATTCAGAGGCATAACGGCGTTGCCCTTGATGATATAACCATGCGTTGAGAGAACGAAGAACACGATCACCTGCCGTTTGCACACGCCACGACATCGGGGTGCTGAAATAATCTGCGATAAAACCTTGCACACAGTATTCACTGGCTTCCTTTCCTGCCTCACTGGAGCCAACACCATCTGCGATGATGGCCACAATCCCTTTGTGCGTTAAATCCATACCTTTGGGTATCAAGATATGACAGAAATCTTCATTCTGTGCTTTGATACCAGCTTGTGATTGTTGTCCTATTTCAACGGTTAATTCATTGCTCATGCTCATGCCTTTTTATAAAAAACCTTCGTAAAAGATTAGCCTTTGGTTCCTGATCTTGTCGAAGGATTCTTAGCTGAAAACAATCCTTCGACAAGATCAGGCAGTGCACATGTTAAACTCAGTGAATCCCAATCTTGTAACTACCCAGCCGTAACTTCTCATAAAGTACAGGTAGCCGCTTCCCGAATGATGTCGGATAAACGAGGAATTTCACCCTTTCCATGCAGTCGATCTTGAAGATAGTGCCAAAATGAAATGTTATGTTTCAGGCAAGTCTTTTTGAGGCTTGCGAAAGTATCGCGGGCTCTTCGGCCTTTCTCACTGCGAGTACTTCCGCTTATTTTTCGTTTTTTAACGTAATCTCGAATTACTCGTTCGCTTAAGTTATTGTGAAGTGGCAGCACTTCCCGCTAGCCTATAAATCCCTTTACTTGTAACGTTTTCAAAAAGAGTCTTTCGCAGACTATTAAATTGATTGAGGTGTCCTATGAAGGAAAGCAGGTTTAGGAAAGACCTTTCGATTAAGGGCTTGCTAAAA
>JAUZRG010000017.1 GCA_030950585.1 Mariprofundaceae bacterium
ATTTAAGAGGTATTAAAAACACAATGGATATCAATGGAATATGTATCTCATCCATAGAAGATGAGCACGGCTCAATTTATGTTTACCAGACAAAAACGGGTCGGGTTCTCAGTTTTGATGGGAAAATCTATCAAAGTTATATGAAGCTAAAAAATATTCATGGATTGGCTCTTGGCTACACCCAAGCCATGATGGCAGGTTTATTGTTTATCCCCAGCGTCAAAACCGCCACCCTCATGGGACTAGGTGCAGGCTCAATGGCAAAGAACCTGCTGAGTAGTTTCCCCGAATTGAACGTACACGCGATTGAATACCGTGAAGCCGTGGTGAAGGCCGCAAGAGAACACTTTTATTTGCCCGATACTGACCGCCTTTTCATTCATATAGACGATGCTGTGAACCACATCAAAAACACCGATATCAAAAGCGATATTATCTTTTCAGATCTATACAACTCACAAGGCATGGAACCCAAGCAAGTACAATCATCCTACTTGCGTGATTGTAAAAAGGCACTCAGCGAGCAAGGGGTGCTTGTGCTCAACATATGGCATACCTCACTTCAATTGCGAGAAGAGTTGGATGAACTCCTCGCCTACGAATTTGAAAACCGACTACTGAGTTTTGAAGTAGACAGTGGCAACACGATCGTGCTCGCATTCAAAAACGACATCCCATTGATCGAGAGAAAAGCCCTGCTTAGCAAAGCCAAATGCTTGCAAGCGCAAATGAACATTCCGATAGAACCTTATGCTAAATTGCTCTGCGATACCCAGCCCGAAACCGAAGAGCTTGATATCTTATATCAGGATGATGTCTTGGTTGCGGTACACAAGCCTGCGGGGTTGTTGGTTCATCGTTCCATGATTGATAAGTATGAAACACGCTTTGCCCTGCAAATGGTGCGCAACCAAGTAGGGCAGCATGTTTACCCTGTGCATCGGTTGGACAAACCAACATCTGGGGTACTGTTGTTTGCTTTGAATCCTGAGATTGCAAAACTCATGGGCGAAAAGTTTGCCAACAGAGACATAGCCAAAACCTATGTGGCCGTCGTGCGTGGCTATAGCGTGGAACAAGAAACCATCAACTACCCACTCAAAGAAGAATTGGATAAGAAAACGGACAAAAAGGCAGACCAAGAGAAAGCAGCACAAGAGGCAGTGACGGCTTATGAAAGGCTAGCGACCGTGGAACTAGATCATGCGGTGGGTCGTTATGCTACGGCGCGCTATTCATTGGTGAAAATTAAACCTAAAACAGGTCGTAAACATCAAATTCGGCGGCACATGAAGCATATCTTTCATCCGATTGTGGGTGATACGACGCATGGCGATGGTAAACACAATCAATTGTTTCGTGATGTGTTTGATTGTCACAGGCTATTATTGGCCGCTACCTCGTTATCATTTAAGCATCCTTTAAGCGGGCAGGAAGTGGTCATCTCGGCGGCTTTGGATGGTTCATTTCAAGCAATCATGGAGCGATTTGGTTGGCAGGACGCTGCGGTGAATCACATCAGTCACTCACCCAAAATACATTCCTCATGAGTATCCAACCATAACGGGTATTTGAGCATCGCTTTGGCAAACAAGCGGCTTTGCAGATGGTGCGTTAACCAGCTTTGTAAATGCGTGTACGGCCCGTTTAAATAGAGTTGTCGATTGACCCGAGAAAATTGTCGCATGAAAGGCAATAATGCATAATCAAGTAAGCTGGGTGTCTCACCCATCAAAAACGCATGTTGGCTCAGGCGATATTCTAGGCCTTGAATAAAGGGTTCACACAGCAGGCGACACTGTTCTTCATCGTCACCATGAAAACGTTTGGCGCGTTTGTACTGTTCCAGCTGTGGTTTGAACACGGTATCATTTTCATGAATGATTTTTAGCATTTCTGCCAGTGCATCGGGATCGTTAGCATAGAGCAAATTCTCAGTATCATTCTGCTCAAGTGCCCACAACATAATCGCTAAACTTTCATCGATGACCTTGCTCGCGTCTAATACCAAAACAGGCACGGTACCTTTGGGCGACAGAGCCATCATTTCAGGTGGTTTATGTTGCATCACAATGGCACGCAGCATGACTGGCTGTTGGGCTAATAACAGAGCCAGCCTTGCCCGCATCGCGTAAGGGCAATTCTGTAGAGAATAGAGTATAGGCAAAGCCATGACGCTACAAACCTTGGCTATATTGTGCATTGGTCGAAACCTTGACCAGTTCGCTTAATTGCTGTGCGGATTGAGCATCACCACTTAATAGATTTTCAAAGCTTTGAATCAATTGTGCTTTATTCACCTCGGCTTTAGAACCACAGCCAATATTGGTCAGATCAACAAAAAACTCATCAAACAGATCGCCAAGGTCACTGACGATTTCGGTGTTTAAAAATTGTTCATGGTTATAAATACTGGGGTAACCACCTTTTTGTTTATCGACGGCAAACGAGACACCTTTGACATTCATGATCGTGGTCGATTTTGTACAACTGAGCATACAACCCTCTTCAATGGCTGGCTTTCTACAGCCGACAGTTTGCTGGAAAAAGCACTGCCGACTGGTCATCAATAAAATCGGATGATAAATACTATACAGCAATTTGAAATTTTCTGGACGAGCAATGTTTTTGATTTGCATGCGGTTAATTTCGTTTGAAACAAAAGCGCCCGCACAGTTTAACGCTTCTTTCAAGGTTAATAAGGCATAAGAATTGGTGGTGTTTAAAAATGGCCCCGCAATCCACTCGATGCCCATTTCAAAGGCTTTATAGGCAATGCCAGTATTGTTACTGACAATGCGTTGAGGGCGAACCTGTTCAAGTAAGCGCACCGATTCATCGTAATCTTTAGCAATGAGTACCGCTGGAAACCACGGAATCAGGCGAGGATGACGCAAGAAAATTTCGATGTGTTGATCACAGCCTTTCTTCAGGCTTTCTGGTATTTTGAAATAGACATCAGCATCGGTCAAATCACATAGGTGAACATCTTTTTCATCGGCAATCAGGATCGACATGGTTAATTTTTTAGACGTTTTTTCAAACTTCTCTAAGGGTGCGACCTCAACAAAGGGAATCAAATCGACGGAATGATTTAATAACGAAGCAGCCTTATTTTTTAAAGTCGTAAGTTCTTTAAACGGAAGCGTCAAACCATCATTCAAGCCTAGGCATTCAAAACCTTCAATGCGGTAATCATTGCTAGCAACGTTTTTAAAGCGTTTTTCCAACGTTGTCTGCTGAATCGCCGATTCACTGGCAGTCCTGAGCAATGATTGCGTTTGCACCTGATACACTTTGTCATTATCACCGATGGTCATGGTTAAACAAAGCGGTTCGTCCAACTGACCCGAAAAAGCCAATACCAACGGGTCTTTGGCAATGCTGAGGTACTGAATCTTTTCTTTTAGCTCTGCCCCAAGTTCATTTTTCTTGCTATAAAGTTCCGTTTTCACCTGCGCAATATCAGTGTCTGTCACAGCATGACTTTTTTCCATGGCATGATGAACGCTGTAATCGCGTGGATTGTCGATAAACATGTCTTTGTTGAGGTCGCCCTGCAAAAAAGAGTTGGTAAAGTCACGGTTAAAGACCCGGTGCAAATTAGAATCGTCGGCCAATATTTTTCCCATTTCTACAAATGCATCAAGCTGCTTTCGCCAAGTATCGACCACGGTATACACATAATGTGCATTTTTAATGCGACCTTCAATTTTCAATGAATCCACTTGCGCATCGACCAATGCGGGCAGATCAAAATAAGCAGAGTTATCTTTCAAATTGAGTGGAAAACGATTGCCCTCTGCCGTGATTTCATATTCATCCCGACATGCTTGACTGCAACTGCCACGGTTACCCGAATTACCCACGGCAACCGAGCTGGAATAACACTGACCCGAAAAGGCAATGCACAATGCGCCATGCACAAAAACTTCAGTGAGTACGTCGTGCTTGTGAGCTAGTGCCGTTAATGATTTTATTTCGCCAATATTTAATTCACGTGATAAATTCAGGCGTGATGCGCCGATTTTTGCGAGAAATAATATTTGCCCTGCGTTCACTGTTGTTAACTGCGTTGAGGCGTGAATATCCAGCGATGGAAAATGTTTTTTAACCAGATTAAAAATGCCAAGATCCTGTACGATAATGCCATCAATACCCGTGTTCACCAACTTGTTCAGCAGTTTGATCAAACTGCGTAACTCATGTTCCAAGATGACCACATTGACGGTTAAAAACACCTCGCAATCGTACTTGTGTGCCAAACGCAAGATGCCTGATAAGTCCTCAAGCGTCAGGTTGGTTGCACGGTTGCGAGCGTTAAAGTTATCCAGCCCACAATACACTGCATTGGCCCCAGCAATCACTGCCGCCTTAATCGCTTCAACATCGCCACCAGGCGCTAATAATTCAATTTTTCTTTTCATGTTGCTGTTATTTACTCACTTTTGATATAGCGAAACGCTAAGGCTGACCGATTAAAGGTCAATCAATGAGGTCTGTAATTCGTGTAATTCGGGGATAGTTTACTTATTTCTTAGTCAAATCGACAGACAGGATAACATTAAGTAAATTGTTCTCCTTCATTTCGCATAACTAACGCGGAACGCTATTACCCCCTGCCTTGCAGGTTTGTTTACCTCAATGATTGATAATTATGTATTGTGTCTCCTGAACTCGTGTCCTCTGAACTCCGAGAAAATAATGAAGGTTGCAATTAAGCTGGTTGATGCGAATAATGATTGGATTGAAATAGCTCATATTTCCGAACAGTGCAATGCTCGCCTCCATCTTGATAAACCTAATGTATGGTACCTTTCACTTCTTAAGCATTACTCCTTATTGCAAGGGAAAGAATGGTCTTTTAATCACAGTTAAATACTTAGAGATAAACTTTAGCATAAAGTTTTGATCGATCTTGATTGACAATTTAGATTCTAAAACATCCATTTATCTAGTCTGCTCTAGATCAGAGCCAATCGAGACTCCAAGCTTCCTCAACTTGATAATTCCTACTTGAACCATCTTTGATTACCCAATGATTTTTACCATAAAATAGGTAGCCACACCCCCATTCAGGTGCGTGGAACAATAAACAGGGACTGATGAAGAGATTGAAAGCTAGCACGCCAATATGTACACCATTGACCATCGAAACTGAGAATTCATTTCATCATCTATTCAAGAATGCTTAAGCTAGCCTCATTTATAAAACTAGCAGGTGCTTATGACTCAAGCAAAAACCATTTATTTAAACGATTATCAGCCGCCACCTTTTCTGGTTCATCATGTTTCTTTGTTGTTCTCTCTGGAAGCATCGGCCACTAAAGTGATTTCTACCGTACAATATCGGCGTCATTTGGCTGCGCAAAAAGATGCACCGCTTACCTTAGATGGTGATAAGCTTGAACTGATGAGCGTTCGTTTGGATGATAAAGATTTATCTAACGAGGATTATACGCTGCAAGAAGGTTGTTTGACGTTAGCTGGCGTGCCTGACTCCTTCACGCTTGAAATAACCACAATCATAAATCCTGAAGGCAATACCGCATTGGAAGGGCTTTATCGCTCATCGGGTAATTATTGCACCCAATGCGAAGCACAAGGTTTTCGTCGTATCACGTATTACCAAGATCGCCCCGATGTGATGGCTCCCTTTGATGTGCACATTGAAGCTGATAAAAAAAACAACCCGATATTACTCTCCAACGGTAACCCTATAGCCAGTGGTGATCTTGATGGTGGTCGCCATTTCGTCGAATGGTCTGACCCTTTTGCCAAACCATGTTATTTATTTGCATTGGTCGCGGGTAATTTGGCTTGTTTTAGCAATTCTTTTACGACTGCCTCTGGCCGTGCTATCTGTTTAAAGATTTATACCGAAGCACATCATATTGATGAATGCGCGCATGCGATGGCTTCGCTTAAACGAGCGATGGTATGGGATGAACAACGTTATGGTCTTGAGTATGACCTTGACCTATTCATGATTGTTGCAGTGGATGATTTCAACATGGGAGCCATGGAAAATAAGGGTCTGAATATCTTTAACTCACGCCTTGTTTTTGCGAGTCCAGAAACCGCGACTGATAAAGATTATGATTCGATTGAAAGTGTGATCGGTCATGAGTATTTTCATAACTGGACAGGCAATCGCATCACCTGCCGTGATTGGTTTCAGCTTAGCCTAAAAGAAGGTTTAACTGTTTTTCGTGATCAAGAATTTAGTGCTGACCTGCATTCGCGAGCGGTCAAACGCATTGAAGATGTTCGCTTATTACGCACGCACCAGTTTACTGAAGATGCTAGCCCGATGGCGCATCCGATTCGTCCCAGTTCTTATATGGAGATTAACAACTTTTATACCGTCACAGTGTATGAAAAAGGTGCTGAAGTCGTGCGGCTTTATCAGACTTTGTTGGGTGTTGACGGTTTTAGACGTGGTATGGATCTCTACTTTCAACGACATGATGGGCAAGCTGTTTGTACTGAAGACTTTCTGGCGGCGATGGCTGATGCGAACCAGCGTGATTTATCACAAATGCAATACTGGTATGATCAAGCAGGGACACCTCAACTCACCGTCACGATGGATTATAATGAATCCGATCAAACATGTACCTTGCATTGTCAACAAAGCTATCCTAAATCTGAACATGTAACCGACGTGCCAAAGCCAGTATTGATACCCTTAAAACTGGCCTTATTATTACCGAGTGGCAGCCAGCCACCGTTACAATTATCAACAGAAGAGACTGCGGGTGATCCTGAACGCACGCTGCTGGTGACACAATCATCACAATCATTCACCTTTGTTGGCATCGCGGAAAAACCATTACCTTCGCTATTACGAGGCTTTTCTGCACCCGTAGAACTGCATTATGATTATAGTGCCGAAGAAAATGCTTTTTTGATGCAATATGATACTGACCCATTTAATCGCTGGGCAGCCGCACAACGCTTAGTCATGCAGAGTCTATTGCAAACCTTGCGCGATGGCACACCACCCAATGCGCATATCGCTCCCGCTTTTGCCCATCTATTACAGGATAAGACATTAGACGATGCACTAAAAGAAGAAGCTTTAACCTTGCCATCCGAAGCTGATATTGCCGAACAGTGTCAACCTGTCTACCCCGCTAAAATCCATACTGCCAGAGAGCAGTTACACCAACATATTGCGAGTGCAATATACGATGAACTGGTCATTCATTACCAATCATTAACCCCATTAACAGGTGCCAGTGACAAAGCGATGCAAGGTCGAGGTTTGAAAAATACGATCCTGCATTATCTAACCACAACAGAAAAAGCATCAGCGATCACATTAGCGAACCAACAGTTTCAACAAGCTGACAATATGACCGATCAATATGCCGCCTTAGAAGCGATGATCAATTGCGATTGTGACGAACGCACAACGGCCTTACGTCATTTTGAAAAACAATGGTCACATCATCATAATGTCATGGATAAATGGTTTACAGCGCAAGCGAATACGAACTTGCCAAACACCTTAACTCAGATATTAGCCTTGATGCAACATCCAGCCTTTGATCTACGTAATCCCAACAAAGTACGGGCATTACTGGGTACATATAGCCGTAATTATCCGATGTTTCATGCCAGTAATGGCAGCGGTTATGCTTTTATCGCCGATCAAGTTTTGGCTTTAGATACACAAAACCCACAAATAGCAGCGCGCCTAGCTCGCACGCTTATGCAGTGGCGCAAACTTGAACCCACATTAGCGGCATGCATGCAAGCGCAATTACAACGTATCATGCAACATCAAGGCTTATCACCTGATGTGTATGAAATCATTAGTAAAAGTTTGATTTAATGGCTGATGTTAGGCATTGCATGGTGAAGATGAATTTTCATAGATCGTTATAGCCGACAAGACAACTCGGGAATACGATAGTTATGTATTGTGTCCCCTAAATTCACCGTTCGCGCATTTATAAACGAGGTTCAGAGAATTGAGTTCAATATAACCGATTTTTAGGGCGTGTGGATTGATATTTGGTGGTAAAGACCCTGCAACACATCCAACCATCGTGTACCTAGGAGGCTGTCCGATAATGACAAACCTACTGCGTAAAAGCGGATATTGGCCGGATTCTCACCCTATTATCGTTAAATAGTCCCTGCTATTCGCCTCAAATGGGGCGAAAATCCAACTCAATCTCACTTTCCCTCGCTAC
>JAUZRG010000170.1 GCA_030950585.1 Mariprofundaceae bacterium
AACTGCCGAACTTATCACCACGGCGTTTTTTGCTTATGTGGGTTATGTGTGTGGTGATAGTGTGCGCAAATATTCACACACTGAGTTAATGCAGATGCAACGCCAACTTGTTCAAGAAACCCAAGAAAAAGAAGCTATGAATGATCGGTTCAAAAGCTTTTTGCCGGTGGTTGAAACATTAGCTGAAGCACAATCTTCTGAAGCACAAGCAGACCCCGAAAACATCGAGCAAGTGAAGCTTCCCACCAAGGAAAAGAAAGCTATCGGCACGGAATACACATGCTTTGAAGATGGATGCAGCAACACCTTCACCGCTCGCACTGTTTGGCATAAAAGGTGTGATCAATGCAGGGAAAAACAAAGTAAGCAACACCGTAAGCAAAGAGCCGCAACATCATGAAGCCATTGCGGGTGAGTCAAAACAACAAAGATTATGATTTAGGTTTTAAGCATGGCTTAGAAGGTAAGCGTTTACCCAAGGATGAACTGAATGCTTTAGGAATAACCTATCTTCAAGGCTCTTATTTTTCTGGTCACATCATGGGCATCAAAAAAGGGAAAACAGCATGCAAGCAAAGGGGGAAAGCAACGTGAATAAGGAAGCAGTGATTCAAGAAATAAACAAACGTGCAGAAGCATTAAACAACGCAGCTTGTGGAGCAAAAGCCATTGCTGAAATTCATTTTAATGAACTAGATGCTAATGGAGCACAAAAAGAATGGATGCTAGGCATGGTTAAGGCATCACAAATCTTGGCTGAACATGCGGAATATCATTCAAACAAGCTGTGGAATTTCGCGGAATTGCTGGACACGCCGACCACTTAATTGAACCCATGAAAAAAGGGTGGCCACGAATGACCACCCTACCAAATAAAACAAATATAAAGACGTTTCACTTGCCCCAAGCAAGGCCGTGAACGCTAAAGGAAACTAGCGATGAATCAAGCACAAACTTTTTTAGACTATATGCAAAAAGCTGTGGGTTATGCCCCTATCGAGCTAAACCAAAGCGGAAAAATCCAACGCTTTGATACCAACAAAAAAGGAAACAAGAACGGTTGGTGTATCTTTTATCCTGATGCGCCCGCCGTTGGTGTATTTGGAGATTGGTCAACGGAGCAAAAAATCGTCTGGTGCGAAAAGTTAGAACACGACCTAAGCAAAGCGGAATTAAGAAAGCAAAAGCAACGCATCAAGGCAGCCAGAAAAGCACAGCAGGAAGAAAGAGAACAAGCACAAGCATTAGCGAAGGTAGAAGCGGCCAATATCTTGCGGAATGCTTCGGAATGTCCTGCAAGTCACCCCTACCTTGAAAAGAAGGATGTGAAGCCTTTAGGTATCATGCAATTCAATCAATATGGTTCTTTGTGTGTGGTGGTTCCTGTT
>JAUZRG010000171.1 GCA_030950585.1 Mariprofundaceae bacterium
ACTTCCATCCACTTATCGCGAATAGCTTTGTTTGAATAACCATCATCAGCACTGATAATCTTCGGTGTCACCTTAGTATGACTTATGTGTTGGCAAATCACTGCATCCAGCTGCCCTGAATCTGCGGCATTTCCCTCAGGCACAATGAGTACTGAAATGAAACCATTTGCGCTACGCGCCAGTTGAGGCTTGTAACCAAACACTGCATCTCGTTGGCCTTTGACAATGCAGGCAACATCAATATCGGAAAGGCTCCTAGGTATCAACAGTTTTTGTCATTCACATCAGATATCGCAACTCGTAGAGTACAAAAGATTGGAAGCTCATAAACTTCAAAAACGTGGAAAGAATGGGATTGACTTCAGAGCAAGAGATATTAAAATACTCAAGCCATGTCACCCAATCATCGCGAAAATCATCCGCCTCGCGAAAGCCAAAACCCATGTTGAAACATTTGATCCGTGCTCAGCATGAAAAGACGTTTAAAAGAATGAATCACTGATAAAAAAACTTGGGGATGACTCATTTATCAAGCCCTACTTGCCGTTGTGGTCTTTAGGGTTAGCATTCGCACCTTTCTCATGGTTGAAACAATGTTTTTAATGGGGTTTTAACTGTGATATGAGGAGTCTATTTTGCTTGAACAAGTTCGTGAAATTCCATATAACTACACATCTTATTCTGATAAAGAAATTATCTTACGCTTTCTTGGGGAAGAGTCTTGGAATGAACTGAATATTCTTCGTCAACAAAGAAAAACAGGCCGATCTGCGCGCATGCTCTTTGAAATGCTTGGTGATGTTTGGGTCATTGAGCGCAATATGTATCTCAAGAGTGATATGCTCAAACACCCCACTCGACTACGACGGATGCGCCAACGTCATGATGATCGTTTAAAGCATATTCTAAGCTCTGCCTCTGACAATGAGCTAGCTCTTAAAATTACTGAGCGCACCAAAGCCATGCTGCAAAAGTTTTATGATTGGTTTGTACAGGAACCACGTCGCCGCAGTAAGGTAAAGCGTGCGTTGGCACACCACACCCATAAGAATAATATTCACTTTGATGCTTATACTTTATCGCATCACGCCACAGATGCGACCGATTGGCGACAAGAGCACCCTTTTTGTGTGATTACCCCTGATAACGCCTGTGAAATTGCCAAACTTGTGCCCAGCATTCAAAAGCTTGGCCTGCATGTGATTCCACGCGGTGGTGGCACAGGTCTGAATGGTGGTTCCGTACCTCTGCACAACAATGCGGTGATGATCAATATTGAAAAACTTGATCATATCGGCGAGGTCAAACTACAAAACATTGATGATAAAGAAGTTCCCACGATTTCTGCACAAGCGGGCGCAGTCACAGGCCGCGTCATGGAAGCCTCTCAACCCCATATCTTTGCAACTGACCCCACCAGCTTATGGGCTTGCAGTATCGGTGGTAATATTGCCACCAACGCAGGCGGCAAACATGCTGTGATTTGGGGAACTTGCCTTGATAATTTATTATCATGGAAGATGGTCACCGCTGATGGCACTTTTTTATTGGTGGAACGTCTGCATCACAATATTGGTAAAATCCCCGTCGATGAACACATTGAATTTCGCCTGACTCGCTTTCAACAAGATGGCATCACCATCATTGATGAACCCAGTATTTTAAGGATTTCAGGCACAGAGTTTCGTCAAAAAGGCTTGGGCAAAGATGTCACACGCAAAGCCTTACACGGCTTACCGGGTATTCAAAAAGAAGGTACGGATGGTCTGACTGTTGAAGCCACCTTTATTTTACATCAAGCCTATGCGCACACACGCACCGTTTGCTGTGAGTTTTTTGGTCAAAAATTAGATGATGCCACCCAAGCGATGGTCAATATTAAAACCGATGTTGATGCCACGGATCAAGTCTATTTAGAAGGTTTAGAGCATTTTGATTCTAAATATGTCAAAGCCATTGAATACCGCAGCAAATCAACCCGCAGTGAAGCACCGCGCGTGGTCTTATTGATTGATGTGAGTGGTGATGACGAAAAAGCTGTGGCAGAAGCTTGTGCGCATATTTGCAAGCTCACCTCACAAGGCAATGGCGAAGGTTTTGTGGCTGTGCAAGCACAAGATCGCAAAACGTTCTGGGCTGACCGTTCTCGCATGGCCGCTATTGCTCGCCATACCCGCGCCTTTAAACTTAACGAAGATGTGGTTATTCCGCTAGATCGTTTATCAGAATACAATGATTTCATTGAGCGTTGTAATATTGAATATTCATTGCAAAACAAATTAAACGTCTTGCAAAATATTCATGATTTCTTGATACAGAAAAATGAGCAAGCCGACACCTATTTACTACCCAAACTTCAACAGGCACAAGAGCTTATTCAACTGACTCAAGTGCGGTGGCAGTCATACCTAGATGGCCTAGATCTACCCGCCAACACCTTTGGTCAACACCATGCAATCGATACGCTTTTCAACCTTATGCAATATGGTGGCTTGCCTATTTCATGGAAAAAAGAAGTTAAAACACCACTCATGGCCATGTTTGGTGGTTATGCTGAACTTCAGCAAGGATTGATAGACGCGCATCAAAAAGTGCTTTCCAGTCGGATCGTTATTGCCACCCATATGCATGCAGGTGATGGCAATGTGCACACCAATATTCCTGTTAATTCCAATGACTACTTGATGATGCAAGCAGCACACCATGCGGTTGAAAGGGTCATGGAAAAAGCCGTTGAACTTGGTGGCGTGATCTCAGGTGAACATGGCATTGGCATCACCAAGCTTGCCTACATGAAGCCTGAATATTTAGATGACATGCAAACGTACCTCAACAAAGTGGATCCCAATAAATTATTCAATCCTGATAAACTGGTGCCCAACACAGATTTGCGTTTCACCTATACCCCCAGTTTTAATTTATTAGAAATGGAATCCATGATCTTGGAAGCGGCCGATATCACCGAACTTGCCGAAGATATTTCGCCTTGCTTGCGTTGTGGTAAATGTAAACCTGTGTGCAATACGCATTTTCCGCGTGCCAGCATGCTTTATTCACCACGCAATAAAATTCAAGCCACTGGCGCGATGATTGAAGCCCTGCTCTATGAATCCCAAACAGGTAGCGGTATTTCATTGGATCAATTTGAAGGCATGCAAGAAGTGGCTGACCACTGCACCATTTGCCATAAGTGCGAAAGCCCTTGCCCTGTCAACATTGATTTTGGTGATGTCACCGAAAAAATGCGCGCGATTTTAAAGAAAAAAGGTAAAAGTGGTTTTCGACCGGGCGCAAAATTAGCGATGGCCTTTTTATTGCTCAAACAACCCAATGCCATTTCACTCATGCGCAAAGCCATGATTGATGTGGGTTACCGTGCGCATCGTTTGTTGCATCGCGTAGCCAAGAAAACAGGTCTTGTGAAACCGATCAGTGCAGCCAAGCGCAACTTAGATGGCATTGAAGCGCAGGTGATCAACTTTGTGGAACGACCATTGCCCATTCCACCTTCTCAAACCACCCGCTCTATGCTTGGCATTGATGGCCGTGATAAAAATAGCATTCCTATTTTACGTGATCCCACACGCGCAAAAAACAAAGCGGTCTTTTATTTCCCCGGCTGTGGTTCCGAACGCTTATTCTCACAAGTGGGACTTGCCACCCAAGCTGCCCTGTATGATTTAGGCTTAAATGTGGTGCTACCCCCTGAATACCTTTGCTGTGGTTACCCATCCACAGCCTCAGGTGATCATGAACGTGGCCAACAAATCAGCTATGACAATCGTATTTTGTTTCATCGCCTTAAAAATGCTTTATCGTATATGGATTTTGACGCAGTGGTGGTGTCGTGTGGCACCTGCTTTGATCAATTGGATAAGTACGAATTGGAAAAAGTCTTTCCCGATGCGCCCCTCATCGACATTCATGAATACCTGATTCAACAAGGTGCAAGCAGCTTAGAAAGCGTTGAAGGCTTGCAATATATGTATCATGAGCCTTGTCATACACCACTGAAGCAATACGGCTCTCAAAACGTTGTCGAAGAACTACTCAAAGCTGATGCCGTTGAAAGTGCGCAATGCTGTGGGGAAGCGGGAACATTAGCGGTATCGTCTCCCATCATTTCGGGCAAGATCAGGGCAAGAAAAGAAGAAGATATTGCCAAGAAAAGAGCCACAATTCCACAAAAGAAGGTCAAGATTCTGACCTCATGCCCTTCATGCTTACAAGGCTTAGGTCGCTTAGAAGAAAGCAGTGATGTGGAAGCTGATTATATCGTTGTCGAATGGATGCGTCGCCAGCATGGTGAAGACTGGCAAGAACAGTTTATCTCTAAAGTGAAAACAGGTGGTATTGAACGGGTTCTGATGTAAATGCTTGTCCCTCTATACCCAGTAGGACTTGAGCCATGCCCTTTGATTGGGGCATATCTCAAACTCAAGCTGCACCGACAACAAAAGCTGCTCATCTATAGCAACTATATCGCCAGCATGGATGGGCGTATTTCCTTGCCGAATGCCCAAGGTGAACAGGTGGTGCCTGCAAGTATTGCCAACAAACGTGACTGGCGGTTATACCAAGAACTGGCAGCCCAAGCCGATGTCATGCTGACCAGTGCACGCTACTTTCGTCAGCTGGCAAAAGGCTGTGCCCAAGATTTACTGCCTGTGGGTCAAGGTGATTATGCTGATTTGCTGGTATGGCGTGCCGAACAAGGTCTAAAAACACAAGCTGACATTGTTATTTTTAGTCGCAGCTTGGCGATTCCCTTGGATTCACTGGAGCCTTATCTGGCACAACGCAACATTCATATCTTTTGCCCTGAAACAGCCAACAAAGACAAATGTAAAGCTTTTCAAGATATAGGGGTTCAGCTTCACATCGCAGGCAAAGAGGCTGTGCAAGCCAAAGAAGTGCGGCAGCTCTTAGAACACTTAAACTACCGCAGTGCCTACATGATTGCAGGCCCTGAAGTGCATCGCACCTTATTGATTGGCAAACAATTAGACCGTTTATTTCTCACCCAATATTTAAGCTTATTGGGCCAAAATAACTTTCACAGCATCACCACCGATGCAATGGAAGCTTGCCCCATGACACTTGAATCGATGGCTTTGGATCAACAAGAAGGGCAAGTTTTTAATCAGTTTAGTTTTTGTAACACATCATGTGCTTAGGTACTGGGCTTCAGCGATTCCCAGTATTCTCGACAGGGTCATTTTTGTTAGAGTGTGGCCATGTCATCTCATGTGGTCGATGCTGATCTTAAAGGGTTCTTTGATAACATTCCACCTGATGAATTAATGCAACAACTTGAACAACACATAAGCGATGGGAAGTTGCTTGAGCTTCTGCAATTGTTTCTTCAACAAGATGTGATGGATGGCATAACGAGTTGGAAACCCACAATGGGTACGCCCCAAGGAGCTGTGCTCAGTCCTTTGCTTGCAAATATTTATTTGCATCCTTTGGATCAACATATCAAATCGCAAGGAATGATTATGGTGCGGCATGCGGATGATTTTGTCATTTTGTGCCGTAGCGAAACAGAAGCGAGTCACGCACTTGAAGAGGTCAGGGCGTGGGTGGATAACCATGGTTTTTTACTATCGTTTATTGTTGAATATTTCGCTATCTTGCAGATATTAAGGCATCAAAGGATAGACTCCATGTTATTTAGAAACACATCTAAAGCCTATGGCTTCGTGAGTATTTTTATCCATTGGTTCATGGTAATCACGATCATCGGCATGTTTGCGCTTGGACTCTATATGGTTGACCTCAGCTATGTGGATGTTTGGTATAAATCCGCCCCCCATATTCATCAAAGCATCGGCTTGCTTTTGCTCTTTTTGCTCATGTTTCGCTTCACATGGCGTATCAGCCAGCCACTCCCAGTCATTTTAGGCATCGGTATCGAAAAAATCATCGCCCTGTTGGTGCATCGGATGCACTATGTGTTCATGTTTTTATTAATGATCAGTGGCTACCTAATTTCAACTGCCGATGGTCGAGGTATTGAACTTTTTACATGGTTTGAAGTGCCTGCAGTCCTTCCCTCTGAAAAAGGTCGTGAGGACTTAGCTGGCCTCATTCATCAAATATTAGCATGGGCTTTTATGGGCTTTGTGTTGCTTCATGCTAGCGCAGCCTTCAAGCATCACTTTATCGATAAAGATCAAACGTTAAGACGTATGATTGGTTTAAAATAGAAAGGAGACATCAACATGAATATCAAAGCATTATTACTTGCTGGCTTATTATCCACAGGCTTGGCTTTACCCGCTCAAGCAGCCAGCTACGACATTGATAAAAAAGGCGCTCATGCCTTTATTCAATTTAAGGTCAAGCACTTGGGCTATAGTTGGTTACTGGGTCGCTTCAATACCTTTGACGGCAACTTTCAGTACGATGAAAAAAATCCAAATGCATCCAGCATTAAGGTGAATATCGACACCGCAAGCGTGGATAGTAATCACGCTATGCGTGATAAGCACTTAAGAAGTAAAGACTTCTTGGATGTTGGCGAATACCCTAAATCAAGCTTTGTGAGCAGTTCATTTCATGAAGATGGCAAAGACTTTATCCTCAAAGGCAAGTTTACCCTACACGGTGTGAGCAAAGATATTGTCATCAAAGGTCAACACATTGGTGCAGGCCAAGATCCTTGGGGTGGCTATCGTCGCGGCTTTGAAGGTCATACCACCATCAAGCTCAACGATTATAACATTCTAAAAGATTTAGGCCCTGCTTCTCAAGAAGCCGAACTTTATTTTTCTATCGAAGGCATTCGCCAGAAATAAGCGCGTGACTGATATGACGCAGTTCTGGCCAAACTGCGTCATATTTTTAGCTTCTTAAAGATGTCTTTATCCCCTCATCATAAAACACATCACGCACAAAAGATGTCTTTTTTTGACGTGTGGTTAGTTTAGCCACCGCTTTAAGGAGATATACTGTGACCTTTCAAGATTTAATCATGCGCCTGCAAGCCTTTTGGGCTGCTCAAGGCTGTGTCGTACAACAACCTTGTGACCAATCTATGGGAGCTGGCACCTTTCACCCATCCACCTTTCTACGGGTGTTGGATGATAAAAATTGGCGGGCTGCTTATGTGCAACCTTGTCGCCGCCCGACCGATGGTCGTTATGGTGAGAATCCGAACCGTTTACAGCACTATTATCAATTTCAAGTGATCTTAAAACCTGCACCTGACAATATTCTTGATTTATACTTGGATTCATTGCGTGAAATTGGCATTGATCCTTCTGTGCATGATATTCGTTTTGTGGAAGATGATTGGGAATCACCAACCTTGGGTGCTTGGGGTTTGGGCTGGGAAGTTTGGCTCAATGGCATGGAAGTCACCCAATTCACCTACTTTCAACAAGTCGGCGGCGTAGAGCTTAGTCGCACACCGGGTGAAATCACTTACGGTTTAGAACGCCTTGCCATGTATATTCAAGGTGTTGAAAATGTGTATGACCTTGTTTGGGTCGAAACCCCCGAAGGTGAACAAATTAAATATGGTGATGTCTTTCACCGCAATGAAGTTGAATTTTCTGCTTATAACTTTGATGAAGCTGATATTGATATGTTGCAAACGACTTTTGATCACAGCGAAAAAGAATGCAAACGCCTCACTGAAAAGAATCTGATTCTTCCCGCCTATGAAGAAGTCATCAAAGCATCCCATGCCTTTAACTTGTTGGATGCACGCGGGGCGATTTCTGTCGCTGAACGTCAGCGTTTTATTGGTCGTGTTCGTGGGTTATCACGCACTGTGGCACAAGCTTATGCAGGAGATAAATCATGAGTTTTCAACCTTTGTTGATTGAAATTGGTGTGGAAGAAATCCCAGCGGGTGTCGCACCCAGTATGGGCAATGCACTTAAAGCTGCCGTTGAAACGGTTTTGAAAAAAAATCATGTGAGTATTGAAGCAACGCAACTTCGTTTGGGCGTGACCCCAAGACGTTTGCTGCTTTCACTCGCCCAGTGCCCCACCTTACAAGCAGATCGTGAAGAAGTGCTTTGGGGGCCTCCTGAGCGTGTGGCCTTCAAAGAGGGTGAAGCCACCAAGGCCGCCGAAGGCTTTGCACGCAAAACAGGTCTTGATGTCAGCGACTTTAGCCTTGCCGACAAAGGCGATGGTAAAAACCGTTATATGAAAGCGGTTCGCACGGTCAAAGGTCAATCTGTCATCGCGATTCTGGCGCAAGCGTTGCCCGATATTTTAAACAAACTCCCCTCACCCAAACGCATGCAATGGCAAGATGGCGATTTACGCCCTTCAGCCTTTATTCGTCCGATTCGCTGGATTGTCGCCCGCTTAGGTGAAGCACTCATTCCTTTTTCTTTTGCAGGTATTCCATCAGGCAAAGTCTCTAAAGGTCATCGCATTCATGGCAGCCAAGGCGAATTAAATATTCATAATCCGTTTGCTTGGTTGGAAAGCCAATGTGTGTTGGTTGATCGTGAACAACGCAAAGCCCTCATTGTCAGCCAATTGGCCACAGCGGCCTCCGATGTGGGGGTGCAACTTGTTGAAGATGCGGCCTTGCTGGATGAAGTCACCGATCTTGTGGAATGGCCAAGTGTCATCACAGGTCGCTACGAAGAAAACTTTTTACGCTTACCCTCCGAAGTCAGCCGCATTGAACTCAAGCACCATCAGCGTTGTTTCTCGACTTCAACGGGTGACGGTTCACGCAGCCCTGTCTTTTTCACCGTCGCCAATATTGTGTCATCCAACCCAGCCCTTGTGGCACAGGGCAATGAACGTGTTGTGAATGCGCGTTTGGCCGATGCAGCCTTTTATTTTGACCGTGACCCAGAAGAAAGCTTGGAAGCGCGTGTGGCTAAGTTAAGCCACGTCGTCTTTCAAGAAGGTTTGGGCATGGTCGGTGATCAAGTGCGCCGTTTGCGTGGTTTTGTATTGGATAATGCCAACAGCATTGGTGCCGATACCAGCAGCAGTCAACGTGCTGCTTATTTATGTAAGTCCGATTTAAGCACAGGCCTTGTGTATGAATTTCCTGAGTTACAAGGTTATATGGGCGGTATCTATGCCAAGATAGACGGTGAAAGCGACTTGGTCGCCAATGCCATTGCCCAACACTACAAGCCTGAAAGTGCCGAAGGTGATTTACCCACCTGCGCCCAAGCGCGCATCATCAGCATTGCCGAACGCACCGATAAGTTATTGGGTTATTTTCACCTAGGCCGCATCCCTTCAGCCAGTGCTGATCCCTTTGCCTTGCGTCGTGCTGCCATTGCCTTGATTCGTTTACTCATTGCGTCAGACATGCCTGTGAACCTCAGCGTGCAACAACTTTTGGAAGAGGGCAGTAAACAATGGAACCAGCAACGAGTGACCGTTAGCATTGAAGATAAAACCCGCCAAGCCGTACATGCATTTATTCATGAACGCTTTCTTGCGATGGCAGATTCCTTAAATGTCTCACGTCCAGCCTTAGAAGCCAGCTTGGCCGCCACCACGCCAAGAACCTTGGCTCAACAATTGGAAGTGGCGCGTTTACTCTCTGACTTTGCCGATTCAGAAGTCGGCGTTGCTGTGGCGGCCGCCAACAAACGCATTGCCAACATTTTAAAGAAAAACCCATCGGCAAGCCACGACATCAAACCCGAGTGGATCAACCTGCAAGCAGAACGCGAATTGTGGACAGCCTTGGTTCAAGCCCAGTCAGCGGTGAAAGCCGATCAACCCAAAGAAGCCCTTGCTGCTTTGGCCTTGTTACGCCCTGCTGTCGATAACTTCTTTGATGATGTCATGGTCATGGATGAAAACCTTGATGTGCGCCAAAATCGTTTGGCCATGCTGCAACAATTGCGTGCTTTGTTTTTGCAATTGGCAGATGTTTCATTGTTGAGTTAAACACGATATTAAATAGATCCCCCTCTCCCGTTGGAGAGGGGGGCAAAGAAAAAGCAGGAAACCAGCCTTGTTTTAAGCTCTTCTCCCTCAGGGAGAAGTTAAGATGAGGGGATCAAAATCAATGTTTTTCATTTAAACTTATTGTGTCTTTTTGGGTGTGGATATCCACCTGACCCAATCCATCCTTGCCGCAAATGAACATTCAACCTCCATCGCAGGAAAAGGCAAAAACATTCACCGACACGATATGCTCAAGGTTACGAATCATGGTCGGTATTACAGCCTCAGAAGCCAATGAGATCATAGATTGTGTTGATGAGGTTGTTGCTAATCATGTGGCTTATGGTGGTACAACATCACGTTAGAACAAATAAACCAGCCATTTTATGACAAACTGAAAATTGAATGATTAAGGCGACCAGAAGGCCGCCTTAATTTAGTAAATCATCATATATGAGGTATTCTTCTCCACCAGCGAACTAGCAAAAAAATATTATGTCAGCTTGTCGTGCCTTGTATCT
>JAUZRG010000172.1 GCA_030950585.1 Mariprofundaceae bacterium
CGACCTCCTCGCATGATTTGATATACATTTGTAGAGCTTAATGAAAAATTTGTTACCCAGCTAAAATGCTGCACTTTTCCTTTCAGGCTGGTTTCCCAGCATTCTAGGAAATTCACTTTGCAGTCAGGGTTTGATGCATTCAAGGAGACTTGGTTAATGAATCGAAAGCGATAGTGTTTTCCTTTTTTGTCTGTTGTTTCATACCAAGTAACATGACTTTGATCAACTTGGTTAAAAAGATAGGCATGATCACCTTTTTTGCACCAAGAATGAAGTTCATGTTGAGTTCTTTCAATGTCTTAATGTGCGGTGCATTGGATGCTAAGCCATCTTCAATGATGGTTAATTTCATGTGCGGATGTTCACGGCGAAGGTCATGCAATAACCGTCTAGCTGCGTTGCGTTCACAGTCATTTTTCTTGATACCATCTTGTTTGAGAATCGCTTCTGGAGCAAACGGTAAAACACAGCGTGAGTCAGGATGAATGAGAACTGCACCCAGCATTTGATGGTAATCCGTGGTGGATCCATTGCGATGTTTTTTCACAGCACTGGTCACAATGAATATCTTTGGATGAAAAGTAGCCTGTACCATCAATAGAAATAAGGTAACTGTCATCAATAAACTGGAATGACTCTAACCCCTTTCCACGTTGAACTGTGGAGAGTATCGCTTTGAATACTTTCCTGATTTCTTCTGGCTTCAACTCATCCAGACGTTCCCTAAACCAAGGGTCACTAGGAGGCTGTCTGATAATGAAGATCGTAGCGAGGGAAAGTGAGATTGAGTTGGATTTTCGCCCCATTTGAGGCGAATAGCAGGGACTATTTAACGATAATGGGGTGGAAATACGGCCAATATCCACTTTTACGCAGTAGGTTTGACATTATCGGACAGCCGCCTAGGAGCATGTTTGATGCCATAAAGGTTGTTCAGATTTTGTTTGATAATCTCATCATCCATGCTTTGATCAAACTGTAAAAGTGATGGGTATTTAAGACCAAAAATGGCAAGACCTGACATCAAACATTCAGATAACGT
>JAUZRG010000173.1 GCA_030950585.1 Mariprofundaceae bacterium
TGAGTCCAAACCTGAGTCCAAACCTGAGTCCAAACCTGAGTCCAAACCTGAGTCCAAACCTGAGTCCAAACCTGAGTCCAAACCTGAGTCCAAACCTGAGTCCAAACCTGAGTCCAAACCTGAGTCCAAACCTGAGCCTAAACCTGAGCCTAAACCTGAGCCTAAACCTGAGCCTAAACCTGAGCCTAAACCTGAGCCTAAATCTGAGCCTAAACCTGAGCCTAAACCTGAGCCTAAACCTTCCACTGCTCCCAGCACTAAAAGAACATCATCAGAACAGAAACTTTTAGCTGCAAACACGCAGACTCTCAACACAGCTGAAACAGCCAAAGCTATCGCACAACAACATGCAATGGATGAGATACGTATTCATCATGAAAAGACGCAATATCTAAACCAAGTTATGCAACACATTAAAAATTTTAAAACCTACCCCAAAGCCGCCAGAAGGCGTGGCATTGAAGGACGCGTCAAAGTACATTTTCAACTCCATGCAGATGGAAAAGTAGCGCAAATAAGCGTTTCTGACGGCCCCAAAGTCTTATGTATTGCCGCCCAACTCACCCTTGAAAGAGCTATGCCATTACCAAGCCCACCCAGCTCCATGCACTGCCCAACCATCTACAGTTTTCAAATGCAGTTTTCATTACACGATGTTTAAAAAATCAGGAGAACATGTGAAAGACAATGACCGTAAAAATTATTTAGTACCCTCGATGCTATTATTGGGCTTATGCCTTGCCGCACCGAGTGTGCATGCCAAAGACATCGGCATGATTCAAGTTGATTCGACCACCATTGATGATCGTTTTGAATCCAAACGTGGGGAATCAAGCAGTATCAGCGTGATTGGTGCAAAAAAAGTCGAACAATCACATGCCGAAAACATCAAACAGGTTTTAGATGCTATTCCTGGTTTAACCACAGAACTACAAAGCCAAGACTCTTTAAAGATTCATATTCGTGGTGTTGAAAATCAACGCTTTATGGGTGAAAAACCGGGCGTGGCCATCGTCATTGATGGTGTGCCTGTGTTTGAAAGAACGGGTCGCGTCAATATAAATATGGACGATATTGAATCCATCAAAATCATTAAAGGCGGCGCGTCTTACCTTTTTGGCGATGATGCACTCGCAGGTGCAGTCATTATCACCACCAAACGTGGTGCCAAGATGGCTGGCTTAAGCGTCTCTGCTGAAGGTGGAAGCTTTGCTTATAAGCGCGGCGTGGTACGGGGTGGTTTTGCCAACGATAAAATGGCTGGTCATATTCAATTTAGCCGTCGTGATGCCAACGGTTATTATTTTCAAGGCGATTACAAAGCGGATTACCTCAATGGTAAACTACAATATTACACCTCAGATAGCAGTGACCTCACCTTTGGTTGGGAAGTCGCTAACCGTTTAAAAGATAGTCATGGAACTGTTTCTGGCATCACGCAAGCCGCCCTAGATCCAAGCAGCGTGAACGGACGAGATTTCGCACGTCATTACAATGTGAAACTAGGTAAATTCTATTTAACCTATGCCAATGATGTGACTGAACACAGCAACTTAATGATGAATCTTTATCAATTTGGTGACCATACAAAATTTTGGACTTCACCAGTACGTTTTGATGCCGCAGGCAAAGCGGTCACCGATGTGAATGCCTATGCCAAAAGAAATGACTACAAACAAACACAACGTGGCTTTAAAACAGAATGGCGTAGCGGTAGCGAAAAAGTTGCATGGATGTTGGGTCTTGATTTACGTGATAATAACTATCAAAACAGAGTCAAAATACGCCAAGACTTTAAAGCTAGCCCAAGCCGATTTAGCCCAGTGGTGAAAGCAGGTACACTGACTGCCGATAATGACACCTCTGAAAAAGTATATGCCACCTATGGTGAGTTAAAATACCAAGTTATGGATGATCTAACCCTTAGTTTAAACGCACGTTTTGACCGCATCAACTTAGGTTATGACGATTTCCTAAACACAGCCACGGCCAAAAAACTCAGCAAAAGCTTTAATGTCAGCTCATGGCGCACAGGCCTCAATTATGCCATCAATGACAACAGTGCCGTTTACACTAATATTTCAACTGGCTTTAGAGCCCCAACCATCAACCAGCTCTTTGCAGGCTCGATCACTTTAAACGGTAACGTCGCGGCCAATCCTAATTTAAAACCCGAACAAGCGTTTAATTATGAAATTGGTGTGCGTGGTCAATGGGCCGCTCTGGGTGGTCTTGAATGGGATCTTTCAGCCTTCCAAATTGACCGCAAGGATTTCATCCTGAATGCTGCTGGCCAATATGCCACCCCCAACAATGGCATCATGGATCAATATAAAAATATTGGCGGCATGCGCAATCGCGGCGTTGAATTAGCCCTGAATAGCAACCAAGATAAAGTCGTCTCGGTCAATATGGCTTATACCTATTTGGATGCACGTTTTAGCAAGTATGATAATTTCAACCTATTGCTAGGGAATCGTTTTAGCCCTGCTCCTGGTGCCAACAAGCGCATTGCTTATAACAACAGTGGAAAAGTTGTGCCACGTGTTCCCAAGCATAAATTATTTCTGGCCGTACACCTGAACCCCATCAAAGGTCTTCAACTTAGCTCTCAAATGAACACACAATCCGCTTATTTTGCCGATGAAATCAACCAAGAACAAATTGGCGGCCATACCGTTTTCAACCTTCTAGCCAATTATGAATTGAAAGTTGAAAGCCAACGTGATGTTAACTTTTCTTTATTCACCCGCATCGACAACCTCTTTGACCGCACCTACTTCAACTCCGTTCGTGGTTACACCGATTCCAATGGTGACTTCAACTACAACGCAGAAGATTTATCCATTGTGGTCAACACAGGTCGTCGCTTCACTGCTGGCATCACTGCCTCATTCTAAATCACCCAAAGAGAGATTATAAATGAATCATACTATCCGCAAAATCACATTCGCCAGCATCATAGCCATCGCTTTTAGTGTCTCACCAGCTTTAGCTTGTGATGGCAGCAAAGGTGCCACAAAGAAAACATGTGAATACACGCAAAACCAACACAAAGCACATAGCAAACATCATTTACCCGGTGGATCACTTGCCTACTTAAGAATGATCGTCAAAAGAGCAGATACCATAGGCCTCAGTGATAAACAACGCCAACAAGTGGGTGCCTTGCTTATTCAATCTCAAAGTGATGCTGCAAAAACACACGGCCAAGCAGAAGTCACTGTGGCTGCATTTAAATCCAAACTACATGCAGACAAAGCCACCAAAAAAGACATTAAAGATTACAGCAAGAAAATCGGCCAATTACGTGCTGATAAATTATCAACACACCTACTGGCAACACACAAAGCAAAAGCATTACTCAATGATGAGCAACGCCAAGCCTTAAAAGACCTATACCTAAAAAAACACAACAAAAAACATGCCTATAAGTGTGAACAAAAATAATGATGTTTCTTAAGATCAGTTTACCCATCTTACTGATCTGCATGTGGGCAGCACCTGCGAGTGCTGTCCTGCATTGGCAGCCAGCACCCAGCAGTAAGGACAACATGCAACATCAGCGTATGGCTCACAAATCATTTATATTGGTTGATGGGCAAGGTGCGTATACCCACCTGATTCATCCCGATTTAAAAAAAGACCCTTTACTGGATACAGAGCAACATTTTGCCGTCAAACCCACAGGCAAAAATAATTACCATGCCTTGATTGCACAAAGAACAACAAGCCAAGGCACCGAAACGGCCGTTCGTTACCCTTATTTTCATGGTAGACCCACAGGTTTTAGCCCATCTAAACTGACCGATCATGCCAAGTTTGATTTTGAAATCATACCGATGCCACTAGCCCGGGAACACTGGAAATACACAGCCAATCAAGAAGCCAGCTTTCAATTGCGTTTCAAAGGCAAGCCTCTTGCCAAGCAAAGCATCCAAGTCACCACAAGTCAGGGCACAGCCTTCGACCTAAAAACGGACTCAAAAGGGATGCTGAGTTTTATCATTCCAGATGATTTTTCTGAGGTTAAAGTCGGTCAACGTAAAAATCCGAAGATCGAATTTTTATTGCATGCCCAAACCACACAAAACAATCACCATTATCAAAGCAGTTTTTCTTCGTTCTATGTCGTCGATCCAAATCACTGGAGAAGCCTTCCTTGGGGATTCGTAGCCCTTTTCTTTGGGATGATGATTGGCTTATTGATCCACTTTAAATACCGCAACATTAAAAAAGGAAAGAGGTAAACCATGTTACCCCACTGGAAAAATTTATCCGTCATTCGCAAAGTCGTCCAATTAGCATGTTTTATCTTCCTTGTTTACGGATCAGTGATCATTGGTTTTTATGCCGCCGACAAACTCAGCCGTGCCTTGCCTACCTTAGCCTGTGCTTATGATGCTAAAACAGCGGATTATTGTGTTTTAATTCCGCTACAGCATCAAATGGATCATCGCGTTGGCCCCGCCATTAAGGCAGGACAAGTCACGCTTGCCATTCTCATTCCTGTGCTGACAACCCTTGGCACATTTCTCATCTTATTTGTGTTACTCAACAAAGCCTTTTGTGGCTGGGTCTGCCCTCTGGGTACTTTTCAAGAGTTCTTAGGTCTCATTGGCCAAAAACTAGGCCTCAAACGACGAGACTCTCTCGACCCTAAATTGGTTAAACGTATTAGACCCGTAAAATGGCTCATTCTGGCTTTACTGGTGTTCATTTTTCCATTGATGACGGGTATGGGGTTCACAGGCCACGAACTGGGTGACCCTTTTTGTAAAATATGCCCAAGCCGCATCATGACCAATTTATTCAATGGTAATATGGATGAATTGCGTATTGATACCTCAACACCAGGCTATATGGTTTGGTCGATCCTTGCTGATACCTTATTTGGTCTTATTTTGGTCATCGGACTCACCACCCGCCAACCCTTTTGCCGCATATGCCCCCTACTTGCGATGCATGCTATTTTTCGTAAAGTCGGTTTGGTTCGCTTAGTCAAAAATTATACTTCACGTTGTGATAAATGTGGTTTATGTGCCAAAGCTTGCCCGATGGATATTCACGAAATTCAAACATCCAAAGAAAAGGATATTTTATTTCCAGACTGCACCTTATGCGGTCGTTGTGTGGAGTTTTGCCCAGATAAAGGTGTGATGGCGATGAAATATGCGATTATTCCCATCAAGGTATCCGATCCTCAATATTTCAAGCACCGCAACAAAGCCCAGAAAGTTTGGGAAAAAGCCAACCTACGCCAATGGTTCATCAACCGTAAAAAGAAAAAAGACCATGTTTGAAACTATCCTTGCATCCACACCAGCAATTTTATTGTTGGGCTTATCCTTTGGTGCCAGTGCCTGCATGTTGGCCTGTATTCCCACGCTTGGTGTGGCTTTGTTGTCCCACAATCATGAAAACACCAGCAGCAAAGCTTTGGCAGCAAGATTCAATGCTGGTCGTTTTTTTGGTTATAGCTTACTGGGCTTAATCTCAGGAAGCATCGGTGCATCCATCACCCAAGGTCTCAACCCAGACCATGCAGCATGGATCTTTGGTGCTTTATTGATTTTTTCAGGCCTACTTTTATGGAAACGCACCACCAGCATGGGCTGCACAAAAAAGACGTCTTCTCATGGCTCCTTATTTAAAGGCAGTATGTTTAGCATGGGTCTTGGCATGAGCCTCACCCCATGCTTACCACTGGCGAGCGTCTGTGCAGCAGCTGCATCCACAGGCTCACCTTGGTTTGGTTTATTGCTCGGTGCGACCTTTGCCTTAGGTGCAATTATTCCAGCTCAATTATTACTGGGCTATGGCTTAAATTCCGCCAGCATCCAGTTTCGACAACAGCTCTCGTTGCGTGCCCCTCAGCTCAGTCGCCTTGGTGGAGGCTTATTAATCCTTACAGGCTTATCGGTTTTTATTGGTTTTATTCAATTATAAGATTCACGCTTTAAGGAATATTTTAAGTATCAAAACAAGCGAAATATACCTCTAATCTTAAACTAATCTGAAAAAATTTGCATCATATGCAGATATTTACTATTGTTGAGCTGCTTAAAAATGAATAAAGTGGTATAAATCATAAACGATCATTCATCGAGTAAACAGACACATTCATGTCTATTTATCATGCTTTGATATCGCCATCATAAATAAAAAGAAGAGGTATTTTTTAATGACATTTAAAAAGAGTAATATTTTTGTTTTATTAGCAATGGGCTTATTTGCCACCACAGCAAGCGCAAGTGATCATGGCCATAGTCATGCACCTGCTGCTGATGGACCTGCTTGTGAAGGATTTGGCCCACAAACACCACGCGATATTGACAGCTTAAATGGTGAAAATAAACGTCGTTTTGCCGCAGCTCCAGCATCTACAGCTTTGAACTTGTGTAATATTCATTTTCATAACAATGCTGAACACAAAGCCAAAGACTTCTCTATCTTTGCTGGTGAAGGCAAACATGGCCACGGTGGTGGTTACCAATGTTCTATCAGTAAAACACTTTCTAAAGCTGAACTGAAGAAGCCCAGCAAGAAGATCTGTAAAGGTCTAAAACCAGGCGATACCATCGAAGTTCATTGGGTTTATACATCTTGTGACATCACACCAGGCAAAGGCCTAGGTTCTTGTTTATCAGCTGCATGTGCTAACCCAGATCTACGTGTTGAAACACAAGTTTTTACTGTTGTAAATGACAAGAAAGCATTGAACTTCAACGATTTCGCATATGACAAAAACATAGTTAATGGTCTTCATCAAGCAAAATCACTACCAAACACAACTGGTACACCTGTTGAATTTCTAGGTTCAACAACGGGCCCTTCGTACACAGAACAAGCATGTTCTCCTATGCAAGTTACTTGGAGTGTTCGTCCACAATGTGCAAAAATTGACATCAATAGCTTAGGCAAATGGTGTGGCAACAATGATTTTGAAGAAGATCATGCTCATGGCGTTAGAAAATTAGTCACTAATCCTAAACTTCTATCTGAAATTAAATAATTTTACTGCTTAGCGTGTGTTTCACACGCTTTTAAAAAAAAGCCGCTAACAGATGTTAGCGGCTTTTTTTATTTTGATATCAAACAGCTTTCACAAGCAACGTTCTATTGAGTACTTTCCGATCGTGTGACAAAAGCAATTGTCAGACTGCACTTTTCTCATTTTTCAGCATATCTATTTTTAACTCAAGAAGAAATGCTAAATCTATCGACCCATTGATCAAGTCGAGCCTTGAACGGGTCATCTTGCAGAGAACGCTTGCGAATACGACGAACACCACCACTGATGGTTGCTTAAATAACCTCGCCAACTCACTGAGCGTTGCTGCGCCTGTTTCCATGCTTAGCCACACTGCCATTAAGTTAAGGTCTGTTTTGCTCAAAAATTGTATATTTTATTTTGGTTTTGATAGGTGGGTTATCATGCATAAAAAAAATACAGCGGCAAGTAGTCGTCGTTTAATTTCTGATGAATATTTTAAAAATAAACATCGGATAAATGAAAGTTCCTTTTCCCGTAATCGAAAGTTAAATTTTTCACTGGTGACTATTTTGATATTAAGAAAGAGCCTGAAATCACTGCAACTTGTCCTCAATGAGTTAGTGCTCAAATTGGATCTTCATTATACGATCACAGCCAGTGCTTTTACACAGGCTAGAGCAAAGTTAGGTTCACGGAAAAATAAAACATCCAGAAAAAAACATTGCTTTAATCGACTAAACTATTTTAAATTCCCAAGAATGAGCACTGCTTATAGAAAACCGAGTATAGAAGAACAAGAAAGATCATGCATAAGAGATGAAACACGTTTTGCGGGCGGAGCAACATTATGACCTACACCCACTTGTACTTGTCGAAACTCTCCAGCATCACTAAGAATATTATGTAAAATACGGTGTGCATTTAAAAGGTGTTCAATATCATCAGCTTGGTAACTCTCAAGTGCCTTGTAAGCATTCATTGTGCCTTCTACTTCAGCAACTTCTATCGCTGTTCCAAGCACGCGCTTGCCTTCAAGAATAGCGGTGATCTTTTCTTCTCCTAGATAATTCCCTTCAATTTCTAAGGTTCCAGCCAATGTTTTAACCCGATTTTTTTTGCGCAGATAAGGCGTTTGAAGCATTTTTTCATGATGCTCAATCCGTATCAGTTCTTGACTGATTTCAGAAATAAGATTCACTATTTTCGATGTTATGTTGTATGGCGGCTTATAGGTGCTCATAGCTAAAAATCAATCTTGGAAAGTTGTGAGATGTATTTGATAAGAATGAGGCTCAGCACCTCATTCTTATATTCTGCTGCTTCAAAGTTGTTATTTTCGGTTGCCATTCAGTTCCCACACCCCAAGTCATGATTAAAAACTGCTAAAGATCAGTCGCGCATATAATATAACAACATTTACTTCTTACGTTTTTTGCGTTTCTTTTTCTTCTGGCTTTCTTCCCATGCTTCGTGCTCAGCCACAAGCTCTTTCAGGCTCGAACCTTCAGACGACAAAGCGATGGTATTTTTATAATCTTTTTTATCTACTTTAAGGGTTTCAATGGGTTGATTGAGAAAGCCTTGAATTTGCTCAAGCACTTCTTTTTCTTCATCACTGCAAAAAGAAATGGCTGTGCCCTTATTGACACCTCGACCTGTGCGACCCACACGGTGAACATAGTTTTCACTTTTCTCAGGTAAGTCATAGTTAATGACCAGTTGAATATCAGGAATATCAATGCCGCGCGCACTCACATCGGTTGCCACCATGATGCGGCACTCACCTTCACGAAATTGACGCATGCTTTCAGTGCGCTCATGTTGATCTTTGTCACCATGAATATTGATGGCCTCAATACCCACACGTCCCATCGCTTTTACCACCCGTTCGGCGCGAACTTTGGTGCGCACAAACACAATGATTTTACTTTCTGGGTTTTCATTGGCAAGGCGTTCCAAGAAAAAGCGTTTATCATCCATGTCCACAAACATCACGGCATGGGCAATGTTTTTAGATACTTTATCATCAGGCGAAACTTGAATGCGAATAGCTTCCGTTTTGACTTGAGAATAGGCAAGTTTTTTAATCTCATCACTAATGGTTGCGGAGAAAAACAAGGTTTGATGTTTGCGGCGCAACAGCTTCTTCACATATTGAATATCCTCAATAAAGCCAAGATCAAGCATATGATCGGCCTCATCCAGCACAAGGGTATCCACATTGTCCAAACGAATTTCACCTTGATTGATCAAATCAAACATGCGCCCTGGTGTGGTCACCAAAACATCAATACCATCTTGAAGTTTGGTAATTTGGCGCTCTTGCTCAACACCCCCATGCAAGCCAAAGGTTTTAACCTTGGTATGGGCTGCAAGCGTATCAAACACCTTTGCAATTTGTTGGCTAAGCTCGCGCGTTGGTGCCATCACAAGACAACGAATGCCAAGGGAGCGCTTACTACTCTTTGCACGGTGAATTTTATCAATCACAGGAATGGCAAAAGCAGCGGTTTTACCCGTGCCTGTCTGTGCGATAGCCAACACATCTTCACCTTTTAAAATCGAGGGAATCGATTTGAATTGAATATCGGTGGGTCGTTTAAACCCAAGCTTCTTAAGGTTCTTTTTGATGTCTGCGGAAATGTAATACTGATCAAATTTCATAAGGTTCCAGTCACTGTATATAGCATTAATATAGCATTAATTGCCCAAGACTCAGTGATTTTAAAGTGCAAAGCAATCACTGAGCCAAGCGCTTAAGCCTTAGCTTTTTTTCAAGCCCAACGCAAAAACACCGCCAATGATCAACACAGCCCCCAATATTTGCATGCTGGATACCGCTTCATTCAAAACAAGCGCAGCAATTGCGATGGTGGCAATAGGCCCAAAGAAACCCATGATAGACGTGTAACTTGCGCCGATACGCTGAATCGCTGCCGCCAATAAGAAGGATGGAATGACCGTCGAAAAAATGGCCATTGCCAAGGCATAGGCATAGACTTCTTTAGCTTGATTCATCAATACACCCACGTCTCGCAATAAGAAAAACTGCAAAAACACAGCCAAACAAGACACAATCATCGCATAGGCTGCAAAGCGTCTTGATCCCACTCTAGGAATCAGCTCCCCACTACCAACAAGAAACACGGCATAACTCAAAGTGGCCATAAAAATTAAAGACGAACCCAATAAAACATGCTCACCAGCAAAGCTAAAATCATGCATCACGGCTAAGCCAATACCGCTATAACTTAATACACAGGCAATCATCGCTTCTTTATAAATTTTTTTGCCCAAAAACAAGACAGAAATCAGCAACACCAAGGTGGGGTAAGCAAACAAGATCAGCCGCTCCAAGCCTGCTGAAATAAACTGTAAGCCAATAAAATCCAAGGTGCTTGAAAGGTAATAACCAATCAAACCCATTAATGCGATCAACAGCATGGTTTTCATGGGCAAAGGATCTTTCAGTTTACGTTCTTCAAAAAAGGCAATGACCACAAAGAAAGGCAAAGAAAAAGCCATCCTGAGCATCAATAGGGTAATGGCATCCACACCATAGCCATAAGACAATTTAACAAAAATAGCCTTCAATGAAAAACCAAGGGCTGCACCTATCGCCAGTAGAAAGCCCAAAAGTAGATTTAATTTTAAAAAGTTGTTGATATAACGCATATGTACTCCTTTAAATGGAGCAACAACGAAAGTTATCTGGGAAAGGTGATCAAAAGAAACACAAGCAATACGCGAATAGCTCTCGCGATTACTCTGTGATGTTTTAGAAACTCAAACTAGAAACCGCTGACGATGCAATAAGCAGCCAGAGCCAAGACGCGGTTTGTGTTAATCCTTGAGTATTCATAAGGGGGCGAACTATGCTGATTCTCAGCTTGATGTCTATTCATTCCATTTTAAAGACGGGCGAAGGCGGGAAAGCATGTTTAAAAGAATGAATTCCCGATAAGAAAACTCGGGAATGGTGCGATCATTCAACCACCGCTTCAAGACTAAAAATCTTCACCCGTTCACGCACCCCTTTCAAGTCAACCGTATCCACATAAGACACCAGGGAAATCGCATTAAAACACAGCTTTAGCTCAAGATCTTGAGCAGGTATCTTTCATCCCACCCTGCTCTGAGTCGTTTGTTTTTAACACCCATTTTTTCTGTTTTCTCTGCCTTCAATAAATTAAGTGAAATATGCCTAATGATTGCCAAGTTAGCCGCACCGTTGCCTGTACGGGTTCGGTTGTCATCCTCATTGAATGCACAATCCAGAACCCAGTGTAGCTTATTCTCT
>JAUZRG010000174.1 GCA_030950585.1 Mariprofundaceae bacterium
CATTTTATGACAAACTGAAAATTGAATGATTAAGGCGACCAGAAGGCCGCCTTAATTTAGTAAATCATCATATATGAGGTATTCTTCTCCACCAGCGAACTAGCAAAAAAATATTATGTCAGCTTGTCGTGCCTTGTATCTCGTAAACGTATCCAAATGAGGTATAATGTGGGCTGGGCTTGAGGAACCATTAGGCTATCCAGTTAGCTTTTATGTATTCATATTAATACCATAAGCGAGAAGTGCAGGGTTACAGTTGGTAATATTATCTAAAGAAATAATGTTAGGAAAAATCTTTGGATCCACTCCGTTCATAACCGCATAAACAAGTCCGTCATTAGCCTTATCTGCTAATTGTATGATACTACTCCCCCCAACCTCACACAACAGAGCTTGTGTCGTATCTTGTGTTAGTGTCCATGAAAGAAGAAAATACGTATTTCTAGAATGGTCTTTCATCTTCTGTAGTTGATCTTTTTTCATGCGATCGTAATCATTTGTCTCCGAATACTCATCATAAATATCAATACTAACAAACGCTGGAGATAATTTTTTGTTATGCTCTGCTACATGACTAGGAATAATCACAATCACACTACTTTTAGCGGGTGTAAACAAAAGATCATTTAGAGTTACATCTAGCGGATTATGTTCTTTAGCTTGATATAAACTATGAACACCTTTTTTTATCATGCTTAGCAAGTTCGTCCATTCTTCGTTAGTAAAATCCTTATAGGAAGAGTTGCCAGTGTCAGTGTTATAAGCATGACTTAAATTCAATATTACAGCTTCTTCTCGATCCTTAGTAAAACTATTTAAATTATCAATGATATTTTCAATAGATTGACCTCTTCCTCCCTGCCAAGTAGTAAAACCCATTTTTTTTATTTTACTATAATGCCCAGTATAAAAGTTTCCACCAGATATGACTGGCCTTATATCAAAAAACCGTACACCGTAATTCAATTGATTTTCTATATTCTTTGTTTGAGTAATAGTATTACAATCTAAGGCTCCAGCTGTTCTAAGCTTAGACTTACTCATTCCTGAGTCATGCGAACCAACTATACATATATCTTTTAATGTTTTATTTCCAATTACACTTCTAGAATCAAGCATCACATTTTTAGCTGTCCCACTATTTTCCCAATAACGACAGTTGTCATTACCTGAAAGGATAAAAAGCATATCTCCATCATGATGCCACCCCAAATCGAAATCTTGATCAGGATTACAATAATCAGAAAAATAGTCTAGATACTTAATTTTTATATTAAACCCATTTTTTCCATTTGCATGAATTAGCAAACGTTTCCCATTTACTTTATAATATGCTTTTCCTTGATCGTCCGATTCTGTTGTCCACACCCCTTGATTCCATTCAACATAAATTTTAACTGTTTCCCCAGAACTTATTTTTTTTGGGAAATCCCACGCATTCATTTGGTATGAATGTGTATTATATAACTCCCAGTCGTCACTAGTTCCATTACAAATAACTACGTGTGCACCTTGTCCCATAAGTATATCTCCTAATATTAATCTATTGCTTACAGCAGACTTCTTGTAAACTAGTAGGAGGCTGTCCGAGAATGATAAACCTACTGCGTAAAAGCGGATATTGGCCGTATTTCCACCCCATTATCGTTAAATAGACCCTGCTATTCGCCTCAAATGGGGCGAAAATTTAACTTAATCTCACTTTCCCTCGCTACGATCTTCATTCTCAGACAGCCCACTAGAGACTGCCCCTGCTCTAACACCAACCGAACCCTACGAACCTATACCACGCGGGTATATACAACTTTAGTTGTAGGCAGGCGATTATGGTTGCAATAAATCGACGAGGTTTTTTTGTAATTTTAAGGCATCAATAGGTTTGTATAGGACTGGGAAGGATTGTGTATTACGTTGTTGAATTTGTTTGGCATTGCTACTACCCGTAAGCATCAATACTGGAACTTTTCTATTTATTTCTTTTTGTATCGCAGCAATAATATCAAAGCCTATTTGACCTTGGGCCAATTGATAATCCGAAAGGATCAAATCAGGGGAAAAGAGCTGTAACGATTCTATTGCTGTTGCGGTATTATTGGCATGTGTCGTTCTCATGCCCCAACTGGATAAAAGTGTTACCAAGGCATCAGCAACCACATGATCATCTTCAATAATCAATATATTATAGGCTTGATTGAAGGAAGGGAGAGCAATCACTTCAGGTTGTTTTGTTGGCGATTGAGCTACAGATTGACCTGACAATGGAAAGAAAACAGAAAAGCAACAACCTTTGTGCTCGATTGAACGAACCCTAAGCTGACACTTCATCATATTAGCCAAGCGTTTGACGATGGCTAAGCCTAAACCTGTACCTTGATTGCGGTTGCGCTCGGGGTTGTTCACTTGATAAAACTCAAGAAATATTTTTTCTTGCTCTCGTTGGGGAATGCCCTGCCCATTATCCCAAACCTCGATACTGATGCCATCTTGATGATGGCGCACACCCATCACGATTTTTCCAGAGCGATTCATGTGCTTGATCGCATTGCCTATCAGATTGCTCAATATACGCCCCAACAAAACAGGATCGGCATATAATTTTTGGGACGTAAAAACACAGCGCAAATCAATGCGGTTTTCAGCAGCAAGGCCAACATATTGTTTTTCAATATGATAAAATAAATCATCAAGGTGAATGACTTCAGGTGTCTCAGTCATGGCACCTGAATCTAGCTTGGATATGTCCAATAAAGGTTCAAGCAAATCAGATAGGTTTTTATTCGATAAACTAATTTTTTGTAGGATTTCTTTTTGTTTGGCTTGGGTGAGCTGCGAAGCAAGTGCCGCTTCAAATAAATTAATCGCTTGTATGGGTTGGCGTAAATCGTGATTGGCAGCAGCAAAAAAACGTGTTTTTTCTAAGCTCGCCTCCTCTACTTGCTTTTTTTCATCTTGTAGAGACGATAATAGTCGCTTGTTTTCCTCTTGTTGCCACAGCATTTTGAGATAAAGTTTACTGTTTCTGAGGCTAAATAAATAAGTAATAATCGCAAATAAAATAGTCGCGACGATAAATAAATCAAAGAAATCATTAGCAATTGAATAAGATTTAATGATGATGGGTAATACGCAAGAGATGATGCGTAGATTACATGCGATTCGATATAAAGGTGACAGAATTGCATAGGTCAATAACAGGAGTGATGTTGAGCCAGAAATAAAAATAACAGCCTCAAGTTCCTCAGGATCTACAAATAAAAACCACGTCAGTCCCCACGCTGAACCAGACATAATACTTAGCGGAATTTCTATCCAACGCGCCCATATTTTTTCAATTTTATGGATGTTTTTATGGTAACAAAAATATAGGGTCAATAAACCAATAGATATGGTGATTTGGAGCAAAAGCCAAAGGTTTAGATAAAGTTTATTGATATAATCATACTGAGATAATGCAAAATATAAGAACAAACTACCAAAAAAAAATAAAGTGGCACCCATGAGATAACCATGAACGGCATCATGTATTCTCGCTTTTAATAAAAATTCAGGATTGATGTTGTATTGCAAATCTCTGAACTTATGTACCCATAGCTGATGCTACGCAGTAGCTATGGAAAAGAAGCGTGACGATAAGTGCCTTGTCCAAGGCTAATATCCGTTGCAGCTTGGCTGTGACCGCATAAGCTTTAATGCTTCAGCCCTATTGGAAACGTTTAATGTATTATATATATTGTATAAATGTCGTTTGACGGTGCTTTCAGCGATATTGAGCTTCCAAGCAATGGCTTTGTTACTATGACATTCCTCTAAGACTTGCATGATGTCGCATTGACGATTTGTAAGCCCCAAATGTGCAAAATTATCGTAGACTGAGTTATCTAAATCTATCTGTGGTGGAAAACAGGTTTCACCCATGCTCATACCCAACAATGCTTTTTTCATTTTATTGGGTTCAATTGTTTTGCAAATATACCCCTTGACTCCAAGG
>JAUZRG010000175.1 GCA_030950585.1 Mariprofundaceae bacterium
TTCGTCGTATAAATTTTGTGTGTTTTAAGCTTCAAGCCTAAACAGCAGGGGCAACTTAATTTTTGGGAAGATGTCATGCCCACACTCTAACAAGCATGAGCCTTTGGTGAATACGGGGAATCACTGAAGCCCAGTACCAAAGAATCTTTTTGGAAACATTACAAGTAAAGGGATTTATAGGCTAGCGGGAAGTGCTGGAGCCTAAGCAGTATGGTCAACTTACTTGTTGGGAAGATGACATGGCCACATGTCTAACAAAAATGACCCTGTCGAGAATACTGGGAATCGCTGAAGCCCAGTACCATTGGCCATAATTCCCCCAAAAAAAGAAAAAAACTGCTTAACTAAAACGTAACACAAGGGTATCATAAAGAGTTTATTTAGAAAATAAAAGTATGTTTTTATCGTTCTTTCTTGAATACGGTCTATATTTTTTTAAAGAGCTAGGTTTAGTATACGCGCCTTTTATCATTTATCTTATTGTTTTATGGATAGGCAGGAGTACTTAACATGAGTTACCAAACCGACGATGTTCGTATTTTAGGCATGAAAGATGTTCTTTCACCTGAAAAACTGCATACAGATGTGCCTATGACCGAAGCGGCTGCGAAAACATGCTTTGAAGCACGTCAAGCTGTGCATCAAGTTTTAAACAAAAAAGATGACCGTGTGCTTGTGGTCGTTGGCCCCTGTTCGATTCACGATGTGGATTCTGCGCTGGATTATGCTCAAAAGTTGAAACCTTTGATTGCCAAGCATCAAAATGATTTATTGATCGTGATGCGTGTTTATTTTGAAAAACCACGCACCATCGTGGGCTGGAAAGGCTTGATTAATGATCCTGAGCTCAATGGTGAGTTTAATATCAATAAAGGCCTGCACTTAGCACGGAAATTATTGATGGACATTAATCATATGGGTGTGCCCGCAGGCACAGAGTTTCTTGATTTGATTAGCCCACAATATGTGGCTGATGTGATTAGTTGGGGAGCCATTGGCGCGCGGACAACCGAAAGCCAAGTGCATCGTGAGTTGGCATCGGGCTTGTCTTGCCCTGTTGGTTTTAAAAATGCGACTGATGGCGGTTTGCAAGTGGCCATTGATGCCATCATGTCATCGTCTAACCCTCATCACTTTCTATCGGTGACCAAAGAAGGTCATTCCGCTATTTTCTCTACTTCGGGCAATGAAGATTGTCATATTATTTTACGTGGTGGAAAAGAGACCAATTATGATGCTGTGAGTGTGGCAACGGCTGCTGTGGCCTTAGAGAAAAGTCATCTTCAGCCCAATATCATGGTTGATTTTAGTCATGCCAATAGCTGCAAACAATTCAAACGCCAAATGAATGTGGGTGCTGATGTGGCACAGCAAATTGCATACGGTGATGGTCGAATTGTAGGTACGATGATTGAAAGTCACCTGAATGAAGGTCGGCAAAACTTGGTGGAAGGTGAATCATTGGCTTATGGACAGAGCATTACCGATGCTTGTATTGGTTGGGATGATACCGTCAACTTGCTTGAGACCTTAGCCAAAGCCGTGCGTGAACGTCGGAATTAAGCTTTTTCACAAGTAATCATGGCGATATTTGTGAGCTATCTCGCATAAAACCTTTTATTGGCTTTGTTTACCTCATTTGGGGGTAGACAGAAAAGATCCCTTTTCTAAGATTATGTTCTTTATAAGCTTCGAGAAGGGGTCTTTTTATGCAACAATGTATCATATTCTTTTGGGTGTTAATGGTTCTACCCTCCTCTCTTCATGCGAAGCCAACTGAACTCACCACCTTAGCGGGTATTGCCGACCTCGCAGCACGTGCGCTGAGCCATGATTATGATATTGCTTATGATCAATACAATACCTTCGCCAAAAAGTAGCGGGTTCCAAGCGCACCCTTTAGTGTTCAGTTTAGACAAAAAAACCTAAAGAATGGATCGGAACCCATGTTCGATATGCTGCAAGTTTTATCCCCATTACGCAATGAGTTAAAATC
>JAUZRG010000176.1 GCA_030950585.1 Mariprofundaceae bacterium
AGTGTTTAATTTTGAATCAAAGTCAAAAGTCTTCACAGGCGTTATCTACGACGATGATGTCTAGCTCTGTCTCTGGGGAGACTTTTTGTTGGATTAGCGCGTCTAATAGGCGTTTTAGACCATCAGTACGGCAAGTTATGATGCAGATAGTGGCGATCATAAGGGCAATGTTTAATCAGCAAAAGTCGCTGAGATCTTAAACGCCCTATCTATCAGTCTTCACAAGCATCTGAAAAAATACTTTTCGCACTGATTTTAATAAAAGAAAAAAAGTTCTTGACTTTTGTAAAAATCAGGATCCTAATATGTCTTTTAACAAGTTATAGATTATTGACTATTTTGGCTTCCTTAACGAAACAAAAAAAGCACCTTAGCTTTACAGCACTCATTGATTCGATGACGTCATTCTTTAATAATATTAAGGATGAGCGACAACCCGCTAAATGTGACTATAGCCTGCATGATGTACTTATGAGTGCTTTTTCTTGTATGTACTTCCAAGACCCCTCATTAGCTGAGTTCCAAAAAAGGCTACAAGAAGAGCAGCATATCAATAATCTAGCCACATTATTTGGTGTTAAAAACATTCCCAAAAATACACAATTGAGAGATATTCTTGATGAAATTCCTCCTGAAAAACTTGCTCCCATCTTTAAAGATTTTTTTAACCGCCTGCGTCGACATAAACATTTAGAAGATTACGCTATTTTCCCTAATACTTTATTATGTGCGATTGATGGCACGCAATACCATCGTTCAAAGGATATTCACTGTGAGCAGTGTTTGCATAAGGAACACAAAACAGCTGAAATCACCTATAGTCATGCTGTTTTACAAGGAGCTATTATGCATCCTGATAAAAAGCAGGTATTGCCTGTTATGCCAGAGGCGATTGCTAATACTGATGGTAGTGACAAACAGGACTGTGAAAGTAAAGCCGCTAAACGCTTTATTAAAAATCTCAGGCAAGACCACCCTCGCCAAGGCTTTCTCATTGTTGGAGATGGATTAATGTCCCATCAACCGATGATTGAATCATTTATTAATGAAGGGGCACATTTCTTGTTTGTTGCAAAACCAGGCGATCATAAATATAGGTTCGAATCGCTAGATGGTTTCCCTGAATTAGCATCCTATCAATTTGTTGATGAAAAGGGCCGTACTCATTATTATCGCTGGAAAAATAAAGTGCCATTACATGGTGGCGAGAATGCGATTAAGGTCAATTTTTTTGAATATATCCTAAAAAATGAGGATGGAAAAATCACTTATCGAAACAGTTGGGTAACCGATATTAACATGAGTCGACACAATATTGTAGAAATGGCTCGGGCAGGACGTTGCAGGTGGAAAATAGAAAATGAATGTTTTAACACCTTAAAAAATCAAGGCTACTATATCACGCATAATTATGGTCATGGTAAAAAGCACCTCAGTTATAATATGTACCTACTTACACTGCTGGCTTTTTATTTTCACCAGATATTTGAATTAACAGATGGTGCTTACCAGGCGTGTCGAAAGAAATTAGGCTCCAAAAAATATATGTGGGAAGTTTTTAGAGGAAGCATTCGACTGTTGATCTTTGAATCATGGGAACAATTAATGGACTTTGTATTACATCGAGAAAAATATGAGGAGATAACGCTAGCAAAAAGAGCTTAAAATACCATTGCTAGAAAAATGCACTTAATATGTGTAGCTTGACTCGTGCCTGACTGTTAAGAATAAAAAACTAAAAAAACGACCTTTACTGATGACCCTATTAAAAAATGATGATTTGAGCTAAATTTTCAAGAAAAATGTATTTCACCGAGTTTTGCTGCCCAGCAAAGCTGGGGGTTTACTTTTTGTTAAATTACTGATGGGGTTCTTATAAATTAATAGAAGGTTGTTATCAGATACAATTTTATGATTATTTTAA
>JAUZRG010000177.1 GCA_030950585.1 Mariprofundaceae bacterium
GCTGTAACCTCAAGCCTTCGACATCGGTACCATCTGACTTCCATACTTTGTGAAACTCCTCTATGCGCCAACGTAATTTATAATGTCTCACTATTTTTAATGCGTCTTCTGCACTATTTATGGCTTCATTTGTGTACAATATCCAGCATAATGGCTCAGCGACATCCGTGTTCGTTTCTCTACAAATAACAACATTCACATTAAGTGCTTTTGTACCTTGCGTACTTTTAGGTCTTTTAATCGTGACGGCTTCATAGCTTAACATCATATGCGCCTTTCGACTTTTACGGCCTCCACGCTGTTTAACGTTAACTGTATAGCCACATTGGTGAGGTATCGTATCGACCAGGTTTTTTAATTTGCTGTTGGGCGCTACAAGTAAACGGTTTTCTTTTGCTCTAACTAAAAATCGGTGCCCATTGGTGATGTGATAATCCAAATATTCATAAATATCAGCCTCTCTATCACAAACATCGATGACATTTGATACGTCATTAAGTTTGCTTTTCATTTGCTGAAAACATGCTTTCCACCGATAGGTTTCTTTATCTTCGAATGCTCTTTTTAGTTGTTCATGTAGTGTACCTGAAACCTTCTTGTTTCGGTAATAATAGAACTGATTAGCTAACCCAATGGTTTTCTCTGAATCGGCATCTATTGCCAAAGTTGAGTGCGCATACAATGTTCGCGTTTTTGAGTTGTTGAGCTTTGAAGAACTGACATCACCTAACTCTTTGGTCACGTTATGTTTAAAGGTTAAGCCCGTTGTATCCTGAATGGCGAGTACGAGTGCTCTTTGCTGAATGATTTCGCTAGTATGCTTAAATCCTGCATTTGCTATTTCATTCGGGGATATTTTTTCATTACGAACAAAGCGATATGCCCCTTCTATTTTATCGGATGAACCACATGCTTTGACAATGGAACTCGATGCATTATTTGCCATATCACTGGATAGCTGGACTAAACGTTTAGTGCGTCGAGGATCACCTAAATTTGCGTTACCAAAGATTGATTCTGCCCATTGTGCTGCTTCTGGATTATACATATTACTTTATAGGTGAATTAAAATGCTATTAGATCATAAAATTAGGAAAATAAAAAGTTGTGTATAAGAGACAGACATTAGAGTAACGCAGGAGCAGTTACCGAGAACAACCATTAATAAAAAGAGGCGCCTTGATCATGATT
>JAUZRG010000178.1 GCA_030950585.1 Mariprofundaceae bacterium
TGCCAGTTGGCCACCTTTGGCCGTTTGGCCACCTTCGGCAATGTAATCAGGAATAGAGTGTTCACCAGACGATAGAAGCAGGATCCGCCATGATTTACGTTCACGAATACCGCAACCCTTATTCATACGCACCTTACCTGTGTCACTCATTAAGTTGTAAATAATGCCGCCGACATCTCTTGCGCTTCCTTCGCCTATTTCATCCAAGCACAAAGGCAGGTCATTAAATGCTGCCGCCATACCTTCAAGGCCGTTTTTCGTAGCGTTCCAGCGTTGCAAATAGGCATCCGCTCCACTGTGTCGGCTTGGGTCTGCACCATTTCCCCAAACAGAAGATGCCGCTTGCAGAAGTGTAGTTTTTCCCTTTGATGAACTACCCCAAAAATGAAACCCACCAGCATCAACACCAGCATGAAAACGCATAGGGGCGGCAAATGCTGCACAGATAGCAAACTGAACAAGCGGAGATTCAGCGACACCAGCAACATGTTCTTGCCATTCCTTAAGACTTCCTTTTGCTTTAATACAAGTAATAGCTGCACTTGCTTCTGTTGGTTGAAATACCACTTGTTCGCCTGTTGGTTCGTTGACTGTTTGCAGCGGCAGGACAAAAGATTGATTCAGCCAGCCAGTGGAAGGGGCGGAAAGAAGACGTTTATCTGTTTTGAATGTGGCCAAATATTGCAAAAGCTTCTTTTCTTTACTGGGGACAATAGAGAGGCCATGCATTGCAAGAAAGCGGGATAATTCATCCGCTTGACCGTGGAACATATCGGCAGAAAGGGCTTGCTTGTGCTCGTGTCCGTCTTGGTCGATCCAATAAACCAACCTTCCCCAGTTTCCACCGCTGCCATCTCTTGAAATAGCAGAAACCCAGCAAGGGGCGTGGGTGATACGTTCCACATCTTTACCATCAGCGATAATTGAAACACCTTTCTTATTGCAAGTGTACCCCCCAACGTTCCCCCAAGGGTTATCAGCCCCAACAACAAACTTACATTTTATAGCATCAAGCCCATATTCGGCGGCCATGTCGTTAAAGTCTGAGCCGTTAAAACTTTCAGGAGGATAAACCAAGGTTGCATTGCCTAACTCTGCCGCTTCTGTGCCTTTAGTTAAGCCAGCGTTGCCTTTTCCCTCTGCTTCTTTCTTGTGGTCGTTATCGGCAGCCACTACAAGCGAAAGTTCTGGGAACTTAAGCCTTAATGCCTTCACCACTGGTGATAGGTTTCCAGCATTAAAGGCAATGGCCACGGCTTCGCCTGTTGCTTCGTGAATGGTGCAAGCAGTTGCATAGCCTTCACACACAATTAAACGCTTAGAAGGTGTGCCAATAAGGTGAAAGCCGCCTTTTAGTTGGCCATCTTTTAAAAAGCGTTTATCACCATTAGCCTGAATGAATTGCAAACTGGTTAATTCACCATCAATGCGAACAGGAACCACCACACACAAAGAACCATATTGATTGAATTGCATGATACCTAAAGGCTTCACATCCTTCTTTTCAAGGTAGGGGTGACTTGCAGGACATTCCGAAGCATTCCGCAAGATATTGGCCGCTTCTACCTTCGC
>JAUZRG010000179.1 GCA_030950585.1 Mariprofundaceae bacterium
TTTCTTAAAAATTTTGCTAAAGAACATGATGTGGATATGGATACACATGTCTATATGGATTCTACGACGGCTTTATTTGAGTTGATGCAGAATGCCTCTTCATATGACTTGTTGATTTTTGATGTGCGCATGAGTGGCGTGAGTGGCATTGAAATTTATAAAACCATGAAGCAATTGCATACAGGTATTTGCGCTAAAATTTTATTTATCACAGGTCATCGTCAAGACTTATTGATTCATTTTCCACATGATCAATTAAATATTTTAGATAAACCATTTAGTTATAAACATTTTTCAAAAGAAATTAATCGTATTCGAGGTTTATCATGATTATTGGTATTCATGCCGTGCAGCACGCACTTCAATCCAATCAAAAAATAAAAGAACTCATTATTCAAGAGGGAAAACGCCAAAGTCGGGTACAAAAGCTGATCGGACAAGCGCAAAAGAAAGGCATCCCTGTGAGCATGAAAACAGCACAGGATATGGATAAACTTTGCGATAATGAAGTTCATCAAGGCGTGATTGCAGATGCTGTTGCTGCGAGTAAAAAACAAATTCCTTTTAAGGAATGGTTAGCTGCATTGGATTGTGACCAAGAATTAACGGTATTGGTTTTGGATCAAGTCAGTGATCCTCATAACTTAGGTGCTTGTATTCGTAGTGCCGAAGGGATGGGTTGCCAAGCAGTCATGATTCCTATGAATCAGTCCGCAAAATTTGATGCACCTGCTGTTGGAAAGGCGGCTTGCGGTGCGATGGCACACATTCATTTGTTTGCAGTGACCAACTTAAGCCGCAGTTTAGAGCAGTTACAGAAGAAAGGTTTTTGGGTGTATGGTTTAGCAGGTGAAGCAAAAAGTAGTGTGTATGATACCAAGTTTGATCGTGCAACTGTCATTGTGATGGGAGCTGAAGATACAGGTATGCGTCCATTGGTACGTCAAAATTGTGACCAATTACTGCATATTCCTATGAAGGGTGAAGTTGAGTCTTTGAATGTTTCTGTAGCAACAGGTGTGACTTTGTCTGAGCGTGTGCGTCAGAGCCTTTGTAAAGAATAAAACAATAAGGAAAAGCCATGAAAGACAATGATTATGTGTTGATTGAAGGTTTAGAAGTTCGTACTGTGATTGGTATTTATGATTGGGAACGTGATATTCGTCAGCGTGTTCGCCTTGATATTAAGATGGCTTGGGATATTCGCCAAGCTGCACAGCATGATGATATTGCCTATACCTTGGATTACAAAGCGGTATCCAAGCAATTGGCTCAATTTATTGAAGCTTCTTCCTTTGGTTTGATTGAAACTTTAGCGGAGCATTGTGCTGCCATCATTTGTGATGACTTTCATGTGCCTTGGGTTCAACTCAAAGTATCTAAACCGGGCGCCGTGACAGGCTCAGATAATGTGGCTGTATTGATTGAGCGCGGCAGTTTAACATGAATAAAGTTTTGTTGGGCATAGGTTCTAATATTGAGCCAGAGAGAAACTTACAAAATGCAGCTCAAGTCTTAAAAACCATGTTTCATGATATTCAGTTTTCTACGGTGTATGGATCGAAAGCCGTGGGTATTGAAAATGCATCAGACTTTTTAAATGCTTGCTGCCTTTTAAAGTGCCATAAAGATTATGACCTATTGCGCCAAAAACTCAAGCAAGTAGAAGAACAATATGGCCGTGTGCATGATCAAAAAGGTTGGCAATCACGCACCCTAGATTTGGACATTATCTTGTTTAATGGTCAGCTCAAAAATGATGATTTACACAAGTATCGGCATGTGTGGGTTCCTGCCTGTGAGCTGCTTTCGCTTGAGGGTGATATGCCCAAAGAGCCAACTTTGTATGCGAGTACGCTTGTTTTGCAAGTTTAAAAAACTTGCTCTGAGCTTGTCAAAAAAAAACCCTTTCTTACAATGCCCACTTTACTTGCTATTCGGGAGCTAACTGCATGCGTATCGCAATACCACTTGAAATAATTGCCAATGAACATCGGGTTGCGGCGACCCCAGAAACCGTTAAAAAATATATCGCTACGGGCTTTGATGTTGTGCTGCAATCGGGAGCTGGGGAACAAGCCCGCTTCAATGATGCTGCTTATGTCGAAGCTGGCGCGACGCTAGAGTCAGAAGCCAGTGCTTTGTTTGCTCAGGCTGATATTTTACTCAAAGTTCGTGCGCCAGAGGATCATGAGCTTGCTCATATTCCCACGGATTGCCTTGTGATTGCGCTGTTGGATCCTTTCACCAATCCTTTGTTGGCAGCCTACGCTAAAAAAGGTTTACGCTGTGTTGCGATGGAAAAAATTCCACGCATCTCACGTGCGCAAAGCATGGATGTGTTGTCCTCTCAAGCCAATATCGCAGGTTATAAATCTGTGTTGGTCGCAGCTGAATATTATCGAAGTTTTTTCCCCATGTTGATGACTGCCGCTGGCACAGTGCAACCTGCCCGTGTGTTGATCATGGGTGCTGGTGTCGCTGGGCTACAAGCCATTGCAACTGCGCGTCGTTTGGGTGCTATCGTGGATGTGTTTGATGTGCGTGCTGCGGCAAAAGAACAAGTCGAAAGCTTGGGTGCAAACTTCGTTGAAGTTGAAAACGCTGCGGATGCCGAAGACAGTGGTGGTTATGCCAAAGAAATGTCTGAGGAATACAAAAAGAAACAAGCCCTTCTCATTGAGAAAAGCGTTGCGAAAGCCGATGTTGTGATCACAACTGCTTTGATTCCAGGTCGTCCAGCGCCTTTATTAATCACAGAAGATATGGTCAAAAGCATGAAAGCAGGTTCTGTGATTGTGGATATGGCTGTGGCTAGTGGCGGTAACTGCGCCCTTTCAGGCGATGACGGTGTGTGGATCGAGCATGAAGTCACCATTGTGGGTTTGAGCAATCTACCTTCGTTGATGGCCACCGATTCAAGCCGATTGTATGCACGTAATTTGTTGAACTTTATGCAGTTGATTGCAAAAGATGGCGAAGTTGTCTTAGCTGAAGACGATGAAATCATTCAAGCCAGTTTAATCTGTGCTAATGGTCAGTTGTTAACCGAGGAGAAATCATCATGAGTGAAGTTGTCCAAGTTGCTCAAGCTGCGGTGCAGCAAGCGGAATGTGCAGATCCTTTTGTTTTATCGCTGACTGTTTTTGTGTTGGCTATTTTTGTGGGTTATCACGTGGTTTGGAATGTGACCCCTGCACTTCATACACCGCTGATGAGTGTCACCAATGCGATTTCAGGCATTGTGATTGTGGGTGCCATTTTGGCCTCAGGCTCTCAAGGCTTTAATTTGGGAACCATTTTAGGCCTGATTGCAGTGGTCTTGGTAAGCATTAATATTTTTGGTGGTTTTGTGGTGACCCAGCGCATGCTGGCGATGTTTAAAAAGCGTAAATAGAGGAATCCTTGATGTCTGCAAATGTAGTTTCTATTTTATATTTAATCGCTGCTGTGCTGTTTGTCTTGGCATTGAAAGGCTTATCTCATCCTGAGAGTGCTCGGCGTGGTAATTTGTTTGGTATGATCGGTATGGCGATTGCTGTGATCGTGACCTTACAGATGAGTTCTGTTGATAATTACTTATGGATTGGTCTGGCCGCGCTTTTGGGTGGTGGTTTTGGTGTCTTGGTGGCTCGGGGCATTCCCATGACCCATATGCCACAGCTTGTTGCTGCGATGCATTCCCTTGTGGGTTTGGCTGCGGTATTGATTGCTGTGTCAGCGGTTTATAATCCGCAAGCATATGGCATTGCAACCGCCGAAGGTGGTTTGCACTTATCCAGCATGATTGAGCTGTTTTTAGGTACATTTATTGGTGCTATTACGTTCACCGCTTCTGTGGTCGCATTTACCAAATTACATGGCCTTGTTTCAGGATCTCCGATTGTCTTTAAAGGGCAACATCTACTGAACCTTATTTTGGGTCTTGTGATGCTTGGTGCAGGTATCATGTTTTGTGCCACAGGTGCATGGACACCTTTCTTGATTATGTTGGCCATTGCCTTGGTCTTGGGTGTGACACTGATTATTCCTATTGGTGGCGCGGATATGCCTGTGATTGTTTCTATGCTGAATTCTTATTCTGGTTGGGCGGCTGCGGGTATTGGTTTTACCCTCAACAATCAAATGCTCATCATTGCAGGCGCACTGGTGGGTTCATCGGGTGCTATTTTGAGTTACATCATGTGTAAAGCCATGAATCGCTCATTGTTTAATGTGCTTTTGGGTGGCTTTGGTGGTGATGCGCCGACTGCATCCACAGGCGTGAAGACGGATCGCCCTGTACATAGCGGTAGTGCCGATGATGTTGCCTTTCTACTCAAAAATGCACGCAGTGTTGTTATTATTCCGGGTTATGGTTTGGCCGTTGCCCGTGCGCAACACGCGCTCAAAGAAGTGGTTGAATCTTTGCAAAAACACGATGTGAAAGTTCGCTTTGCCATTCACCCTGTGGCGGGTCGTATGCCGGGTCATATGAATGTTCTTTTGGCTGAAGCCGATGTGCCTTATGATATTGTCGAAGAGATGGAGTCTATCAATTCATCTTTTGCCGATACCGATGTGGCATTGGTCATTGGTGCCAACGATGTGGTGAATCCTTCCGCGCGTACTGATCCTGGAAGTCCTATTTATGGCATGCCTATTTTGGATGTGGGTAAAGCGGCGCATGTGGTGGTGGTGAAGCGTTCTTTGTCAGTGGGTTATGCTGGTTTGGATAATGACCTCTTTTATATGGATAAAACCATGATGGTCTTTTCTGATGCTAAAAAGGCCTGCGAAGAACTCGTGCAAGCCATCGACTAAACATTTTCGTTTTTAAGTAAAATGAAGACAGAGAGAGGCTTAGGTCTCTCTTTTTTTATGCCTTTTAGGAGAATGAACAGTGGATGATTTACTACTTTGGCAATACATCAGTATTGCTATGATTTTTGTATGGACGGGTTTTGTACGTTCAGGCCTGGGTTTTGGTGGGGCGGCCTTGGGTCTGCCCTTGCTTTTGTTGGTAGTGGATAACCCGCTCATTTTTATCCCATTGATTGGTGTGCATTTATTGTTCTTTTCAGCCATCACGGTGGGAAATAAAATTGGCAACGTCGATTGGTCATTCTTAAAGATGGCCTTTGCGGTGATGATCATACCAAAGCTGATTGGTGTGTTTGGTCTATTAACTTTACCCACCATTTGGATGACTGTTTTTGTTTATAGCATGACCTTATTTTATGGCTGTTGTTATCTCTTTAAATACCAAATTAAAAGTCAGCATGCATGGGTGGACTACATCCTCTTAATGATTGGGGCTTATGTGAGTGGCACTTCTCTCATCGGCGCACCCTTAATTGTGGCGGTGGTCTTGCGTCGTGTGAGCAAAAGCCAGATGCGTGATACCTTATTTGTGCTTTGGTCAGTGCTGGTGAGCATCAAACTGGCTGTTTTGGGCTATGCCGACGTTGAGTTTTGGTGGTGGTATCAATGGTGGTTGTTGCCTTGTGCAGCCATTGGCCATGTGATTGGCTTAAAGATGCATGATAAGCTGATGCATGGCGATGCAGAGACCTTTAAGCAATGGATTGGTGCGGTGTTGATTGTGATTTGTGTGGTGGGTTTGTGGCGGTATGTGTGAACTGGATTAGCAGCTTATCCTCTGAAAAGATACGTGGTGAGGTGATGTGATTTTTAACATGCGTTCAGGTTGGTCGTGTAAATTATTTTGTTTGGATAAATTCATTTTTTTGCTGACACTAATGTCACGTATGCTGACAAAGCGATGTTGGTGCTTGTTGAGTAGTTTTGGTGTGTTCCAAAAGTACTTTGCAATTGAACGACAGTAATCAAGCACACATTGCGCACCTTTAAATTGTTGAATAATACCTGCTTCGGAGTCGCCCTTTCCGTTTTTCAATTCAATGAAAATAACTTTTTGTTCAGAAATCATAATAAAATCAGCACGTTTACAGCTTCCATTTTTGCTTGTGAAAACATGTTTGGGCGCAGGGAATAGATCTGCTTTGATGGTGATAATATCACTAGGAATCTGATGAATGGTGATGGCATAACCATCATGTTTATCACATGCAGGCTCTTTGAGGATGATGACATTTTTTCCATGTTTGTCTTGCGTAATTGGTACAATAGCTTCTTGTTTTAAGACATCGCGTAATGTGTCTAAATCAGACATCAATCACCACCCCAGACAATCGCTTCTTGAATGCGATTCATGGTATCAATGGTGCTATCAAAACTGTGTGCATCAATGCCCATTTCAGGGTCAACTCTTGCCTCTGATAAGGTCTGGTGGCGTGTTCTTCTTGTTTTATTGGGCAATAAAATAAGCTTTTCTTTCGCGATATAGACTTTTACTTGTTTGGCATCAATGAGTTCACTTTTTTGATAGCCTTCTTCTTGTGCGATTTCTCTTAAGTACTTTTTATCATGGTTTAGCATGATTAATGTGTTGAGTTCTTTCACGATGTAGTCGCTGTGTGTGGTGATAAAGACTTTAATGCCGATATTCATTAGTCGAGCAAATAAACGTGACAAATGTCGTTGGTTTTTTGGATGTAGATTTAACTCAGGTTCATCAATGATGAGCAAGTCACCTTGCTGTGCAATATGATGAAGATAAAAGCTAATATTGAGCAATGAACGCACCGTACTGGAGCTTTCATCCATGCTTAAATTGATTTTTTTGCGGTGCGGTTGAAAAGAGAGTTTATCATTATTGTTCACATGGTATGTGCCACCAATGATATTGGCGAAATCATGTAATATCTCTGGGTGGTGGTTCGCAATAAAGCTTGTTTCTTTGACAATGGTTTCAAGTTTAAGTGCAAAATCAACATTGGATTCCACAGGCAAAGCATAATCTTGATAAGATTTAAAGAGTAACTCTAAAGGGTTCACCTCTATGTTTTCTTGGCTCATTTCTTTCAGCAAACGACTGTGTGAAGAATTGATTTTCTTGCGAAAAATAGCAGCACCCGTGCGTTCTGAGCTGGCGATAAAGGGTTTGGGTAGGCGTGATGCAAATAAAATATCTTTGATGGCTGATGCAATAATAAGTGTCAGCATGCGCTGTGAAAAGTGGATGGGTTTATGCGTTAATAGGGAGACAGTAAGGTCATGGCTGCCTTCTGTTTTGCACAAAGAAAAGACTTCCGTATTGGATGTATGAATTTTTCGTTCAAAAGCTTGCTCTAAATCACTTTGTTCAACCTCAATGTTAAAGCTCGTATTGATAAAGTTTTCGGGTGACGCTGCAAAGATATTTTTGGCAAGTGTTAGACGATAGCTTTCACAGGCTAACTGAAGGATTTCTTTTGTTTTTGTCAGGTAAGGCTTGAGGTCAATATGAACCGTTCCGTCATCAAGCAATGTTTGAACGGTGGTTTCATCAAGATCAATGTCTACGTGGTTATGCCATGTTTCTAAGAAACCAAAAAGAGCATAGGTTGCATAGGTTTTTCCTGTGTTATTATCGCCACAAATAATGGTTAAGTCACTTAATTCAAAGCTTGCATGCTTAAGGGGGCCGAGATTATTTAAGGTGACTTTCATACGTTGACCTCATGAAGATATTTTTCATCATTTTTCTTAAGCCTAAGCTATTTCGTTTAGTCTTCCAACAAATCCAACAAAGCATCGAGGCCTGCTTGGCTGATGCTGTAGTCGGCTTGTTCACAGACTTTGGGTTTGGCATGAAAGGCCACACCGACGGCTGCGGCATCCAGCATGGGTAAATCATTGGCTCCATCACCAATGGCGACGGTTTGACTGGGTGCAATGCCCCATTCTTGGGCTTTTTCTAATAAGAAGCGGCGTTTGCTTTGGGCATCGACAATATCGCCGACAACATGGCCTGTGAGCTTGCCATCTTGAATCTCTAACACATTGGCTTGGCTAAAATCGAGTTTGAGACGTTGATGTAGTTGATCTGTGAAGTAGGTGAAACCACCAGAGACAAGGGCGATTTGCCAGCCATGTTGTTGCAAGGTTGTGATGAGTTTTTCTGCGCCAGAGGTTAAGTGAATGCGTTGTTGATACACGGTTTCCAACACTTTGGCATCAAGACCTGCGAGGAGATTCACTCGTTCACGCAGGCTTTGTGAGAAATCAAGTTCACCTTGCATGGCTCTTAAGGTGATATTGGCAATGGTGTCTTTAATGCCCATGAAATCTGCAATTTCATCAATACATTCACAAGTCACAAGCGTGGAATCCATATCCATGAACAAGCAGCCCGCTTGTTTGAGTGTTGGCATCGCATCGTGTCGGTAAAAAAGGATATCGATGTGCTCACTCTCAGGTCTTTTAGACCAAAGTGTTTTGAGTTCATCACATGAAAAAGGGCTATCAACGGTGAACTTTAAGACCTGATTGTTTTCTGTGCTAGTCTCAATATGACAGATCAAGTGAGATTTTAATAACGAAATGGCTTGTTCTTGTTGGCAGCCATAAACTAAAACATGGATTAGGTCAGATTGATTCATGGTTTTATCCTTTGAGCTGCTCATCTATAAATTGGCAACATTGCTGTAGTCGCACATGATCATCGTGATCATGGTGCATCAGTAATAAGTCTCCCTGAGGGTGCAGGTGAAACATCTTAGGTTGTGTTTGTAGTAAGGTCATTAATTTCATGCGATCCACAGGAGAATCAGGGCTAAAGCCAAACCTTGTCTGTGTTGTGGCCACGTCAAGCGTATTGAGCTGTAAGTGACGTGCGCGCCAGCGCAGTTTTGCCGCTTGCAAACAGCATTTTGCAGCTTGGGGTAATGCCCCAAAACGATCAAACATTTCATCGTGCAAGGCATCGACTTGTTCATCGGAGGTGATTTTTGCAATGCGGCGATACAAGGCCAAGCGTTGTTCGGTTTGCGGAATATATTGCTGACCTAAAATAGCATGCACATGCAAATCAATATCCAAATCAATGTTTTGGGGGTCTTGTTCTTCATGCAGGGCTTGGTTGAGCATATCCATATAAAGCTCTAAACCCACGGCATCAATACGACCACTTTGCTCTGTGCCCAGTAAATTGCCCACACCACGAATATCCATATCGTGACGAGCCAATGCAAAGCCTGCTCCAAGCTCGGTATGACGTTGAATGGCATCAAGGCGTGACTTGGCATCATCACTGAGTACTTCATCCGCTGGGGTGAATAAATAAGCATAGGCTTGGCGGTGACTCCGACCCACCCGACCACGCAGTTGGTGGAGTTGAGAAAGCCCTAGCTTATCCGCACGTTCCACAATGAGGGTGTTGGCATTGGCCACATCCAAGCCAGATTCAACAATGGTGGTACACACCAAAATATTTAACTGACCTTCGTAGAAGGCCAACATGCGTTCATCCAATTGGGTGGCAGACATTTGACCATGTGCAACACCAACTTCGGCTTCAGGAATCAATTCGCGTAGATCTTGGGCCACACGGCCGATGCTATTGACGTGATTATGTAAATAATAAACTTGGCCACCACGGTAGAGTTCACGGCGAATGGCATCTTGAATCATAGATTCATCGTGTTCAGCCACCAAGGTCATCACCGCCTCTCGTTCGGTCGGCGGTGTGCTGATAATGGATACACTGCGTAAGCCAGATAAACTTTGGTGCAAGGTGCGAGGAATGGGGGTGGCACTCATGCTGAGTAAATCCGCTTGGCGATACAGGCGTTTTAATTTTTCTTTGTGTTTGACCCCAAAGCGATGTTCTTCGTCTACGATCACCAAACCAAGGTCGGAAAAGCTGATATCTTGGCTCAAGAGTCGGTGCGTGCCGACCACAATATCAATGAGTCCTTCTTGCATGGCCTTCAAGCAAGCTGTGATTTCTTTGCGGCTTTGCAAACGGCTTAAGATGGCGACTTCCAGACCTGTGCCTGCAAAGCGTTCCATGAAGCTGGACTCATGCTGATTGGCCAATACCGTGGTGGGTGCCAAAACAGCCACTTGTCGGCCTTGTTGGGCGACCATAAAAGCTGCCCTCAAGGCCACTTCGGTTTTACCAAAACCCACATCACCACAAATCACGCGATCCATGAGGTGCGGGCTACGCAAATCTTTTTCAACATCACGAATAGCAGCCAATTGTTCTTCGGTTTCCTCAAAAGGAAAACGTGCCACAAACTGTTCATAAGCGGCATCATCACTTTGATCGTGTGTGGGTCTTTCGCGTGTTAATTTTTTTCGTGCAGAGTCTGTTGCAATCAACTCAGTGGCGATGGCTAAAATATCTTTTTCGACTTGTTCTTTGCGTTTCTTCCAACGCTCATGACCCAAACGATCCAGTTTGATGTCCATTTGGCTGCCATAACGATGCAATAGATGCATGTCTTCAACGGGAACATACAAGCTACTGTCGCGCGCATAAGCCAAATGAAGAAAGTCTCTTTCTTCCATCGTGATCAAACCAAGGTAACGACCCATACCATGTTGCTCATGCACAAGAAGCTCGTTTTCTTGCAAGCTTTGCATGGAATCAAAAACATCGGCTTGAATGCGTTTGCTTTGACGGCGTGGTAAATGTTGCCCTAATAATTCTCGCCCTGTTAAAAACAGGCGTTTTTCTTTTTTGAGCATGAAGCCTTGATCAATGTAGGCCAAGGTGCTGCTAAAGCGTGTTTGCTGACAAGCGGCAATATTGCTGAGGCATTCAATGTCATGCACATCGAGGGGGATGTGTTGGCACAGTTGTTCGATCATGCGCTCTTGTTGACCTGAGGCATGGGCGAGCAAACACAGAGACCAACCCTCATCCATGTATTGCCAAAGATGTTGCATGAATACTGAGACTGCGCTGTGATTTTTGAGTTGGGGTGCGGCTTCAATGGTTAAGCTGCTGCTAAAATGTTGACTCGGAATATTACGGTGTAAGTCATAGAGTTCTTCAGGAGCCAAGATCGGTAATTTTGCATGACGTGAAACTTCAAAACGGCTACGAACTTGCGCGGCAAAGCTTTGTTGCTGTGTGGGTAAATCATCTTGGCCATAGAGTTGATAGGCATCGGGTAGATAATCACTTAAGCGACCCACGCCTTCATAAGCAAGGGGTAACAACGACTCAATGCCAACGCAAGCTTTTTTGGCTTTGACTTGCTGCAAAATCGTGGCATCTCTTAGATGAGGGAAGCGTTTACTAAAAGCTTTTATGAATTGCCTTCTTGTGTTGTCATCCATAACCACTTCGCGCAGTGGTAAAATCGTGCATTGCATGCATTTATCTAAGGTGCGTTGACTGCTTGGTTCAAAATAATGCATGCTTTGAATGCGGTTTTTTTCATCAAATCGAATCCGAACAGGGTGCTTTTCAGTGCCAGTCCAAAGGTCAAGAATGCCTTGGCGAACGCAAAACTCACCCATGTGAGCCACAAGCTGAGCGGGTTGCATACCTGCCAATAGAAACTTCTTTTCTAAGGCTTGATGATCCAATTTATCATGCAAAATTAATGGGTGAATGTGCTCAAAAATATCAGGGCCAGCAATGTGTTGCATCCATGCAGGTAATGAGGTGATTAAAAGCCCTGTCGCTTGTTGACTATGCATCAATTTCTGCAATGTTTTCAAGCGTTGACTGACAATGGCATGATGAGGGCTAACACGATCATAAGCCATGACTTCCCAAGCGGGAAATAACCACAGCAACTCAGGTGAATCCTGTAGAAAACAGGCAAGCTCCTCGGCCAAGAGACGATAGCTCTTTACGTTTGAGCAAATATAAACAGAGAACCCTTTTTGTCGGGCTAAATGGGCAAGTTCAAAAGACAATCCAGCATTCATGGGGGGAGGCTAAAAAGAAAAAGTTGGGATTCCAACACTTGAAAAGAAAACTTCAAACTAAAAACTAGCTAAAACGTCAGTCATGCCGTGTTTTTTAAAAGACCTGAATTCGTATCATAAGTGCAGTCGTGTCAGGGTTAGTACGCTAGTTTTATCTTAGAATCCAGTTAATGTGGGTCTTACAAATGCTTCATTTGCCGTTTGTTATGCCCCGTCGCTTCCTTTTTTTCCAGCTCAGCTTTTCCATAGGCAAAGACTTGAAGAAAGCCGGGCATCTTGCGGCTGCCGCGTTTGTCGATGTCTTCAATGAGGCTTGTGGCGACAGCTTGTTCATCATGCGTCAGTTCTTGAGTCAGGTAGTCAAAGATCATTGTGGTCAGGCGATTGAGTGATATTTGCCATGTGCGTTGGGTTTCTTGATATACCCAGCGGGAGAAGAGGTTAAATGCTTCAAAAATATCACCTTTGGCGGAAAGAAAAAGCATCGTATTTTTAAAGTTTCCACTATTATAATAAAGATTCCAAAAGCGGGAAAAGCGTTTCATGTGCTGAATATCTTCAAAACTTAGGTTGTTGTTTTTGAGAATATCATAGGGTGGTTTATCGGCATAAATCATGCCAAATTCAGCATCGTGACGATGTAAGTTGGTGCCTGATAATTTCTTTAAAATACCAATCTGTATTTCTGATTGGGTCATGGCATAGAGTCTATTTAAGCTATCACCAAAGCTAGCCAAGGATTCACCGGGTAGGCCAACGATCAGGTCTAAATGCATATGAGCGGATGTTTCTTCATCTAAAAAGCGAATGTTCTCTTTTATTTTAATCATTTTTAAGTTGCGCTGAATGCGATCGGCCACTTCAATATTTAAGGTTTGAATACCGATTTCCAATTGGAGCGATGCAGGTGGAAAGCGTTTGATGCGTTCTTTGAGTGCTTCGGGAAAATGGTCAGGAATCACTTCAAAATGCACAAAGTAGGGTGGTTCTTTGCTTAAAAAGAAATCGAGCAGTTGTGCGGCGATTTTAACATTTAAGTTAAAGGTGCGATCAATGAATTTAAAACTTCTCACCCCGCGTTGCCATAGTTTTTCCATCGCAGAGAGTAAGGTGGCGGTGTCGATGTTGCGCACTTTTTTATCAATGGAAGAAAGGCAGAATTCACATAAAAAGGGACAACCACGCGAAGCTTCGATGTAGATGTAGCGGTTGGTAATATCTTCATCAAGGTAATCATCATAAGGCAGGATGATGTTGGTAAGATCAGCCATCTGGGCTGGAATGATGCGCTGGCTGGGTGGAAGATCCGTCAAAATAGATTTACATAGATGGTAAAAAGTGGTGTCGCCTTCGCCTTGGACAATGTAATCCGCTGCATCAAAGTTCACACGCAAAGGGCTGTAGCTCACCTCTGGCCCCCCAAGCACCACCGTGGTTTTAGGTGAAACCTTTTTAAGCACTTCAACCAATTCTGCACACAGTTGCGCATTCCAAATATACACCCCAATGCCAATAATCGCAGGCTTTTCACTGAGCAAGCGTTCGGCAATATCTTGAACATTATCTGTGATGATAAACTCACGGATTGCGGTGCTCTCTTTCAGCTCGGCCATATTGGCAAAGAGGTAGCGCAAACCAATGGCACTGTGGGTATAACGGGCATTGAGTGTGGTGAGTAGAATACTTTTTTGAGAAGAGGCAGGCATCATGGCCAGCACTCTACTCAGATTGAAAAACAAAAAAATGTTGATCAATGCTCATGGCATATTTTTACCTTTGAAAGTGCCAGATATGCTCACCTACCTTGAGTTGATCCCATGTGTTTTGTTCCACGATAAAATCCTGATCTTTCAATGCTTGCTGAATGAGTGCGGTGCTCTTGTGGCCGTGTTTGACGTTCAGTCTACCTGCGTGATACCAGCCATTATCGCTTTGTGTGAAAACTTGTGCGGTATGGTTGAAAGTAAAGAGAATGGCTTCATCCTGTTGATCACGATTTAAGTCTGCATAAAGGATAAAACAAGAAGAATTAGCTTTAAAGCAACTCATAAAGGCCCATTTCTCCCGCTTGTTGTAGAGCATATGAGCAAGTTTAGCATCCAAGCTCTGTGTCTTGGGATAAACCTCAAACAATTGCGCTATGTCGGACTCTTGAATATCTTGTTTATCGTTTCTTCCCCAACGGCTTTTTTTGAGCTGGGCTTCTTTGGCAAGCTTTTGAATGCGCTTGGCTTCGGGGTGATCTTTGATTTCACTGAGTGTTTGGAGTTGATCCAGACCCACACGTCCCAAGTCAAAACGCAAATACATAAAATCAAAGTCATCGGCTTTGACTTCGCCCGAAGTAAGGCGATTGACTTGGCTTTGTGCGGCGATGTGTGCGGGTGACAATAAAGGTGAATGGCTCAGAATGATGATGGTTATGATCAGCATGGCTGCATAGGTATTGCTTGGTGCGACTTTGGACAACCAATTTTTGCTATTGAACAAACCCGTCAACGCGGCATAAGCATAACCCAAGGCATATAAGCTCATCACAGCAATGATCAGCACCGCCCAGACACGATCCATCGTCCAGCCATATTGCATGATGCGCAAGGATATGGCGTAGATGGTGATGGCACTAAAGAAAGGCATCGCGATCAAAGGCAAGGTAATCGACCAGCGCACTAGAGCGGCCTCAGAACGTTCGTGATAACCGCGTTGCACCATGCTATTGGTGAACAAAACAATAAAGACCTGCAACCACAACAATAAGAAAGTCGCCGCACGGGTATTCCACAATGGTTCTAAACCAGAAACCAAGAGCGCAATGAGAAAGAGCACCACGATGAAGGAGGTCATCACAGTGATGGCACGAAAAAAGAAATCAATGCGTTGAATCATGCCAATGTTAAAGCGTTGCAAACCCAGTGATAAACCATAACAAAACATCACTGCTGTGGCGGGATAAATAAAATAAGGATCAGAAAAGATGTCTTTAAACACATGAATATCGAGCATGGAAAAAAGCGCGGCACATAAACCCAATAACAACCAGACCAATCCGCTAAACAGCACAGCCACGATCATAACCGCCGTATTCAACCAACCAAACTCATATAAATCATCGTAAGAAAAGCGTGCATGACCACGGCGCAAATAGCTTTGGATAAAAGGTAAGCTGATATAGAGTAATACCCACATGCAGCTACCAAACACAAAAATCTGGGTCGCGCTGTTATTGTTCTGAATGTCATCAAAGGCCAATGAACCACTGTAACTACCCAATAAGACCAATAAAACCGTGGCCGCAACAATCACGTATGCCATCGTCTTTTTGGTGGAAATATCCCAACAAAGCAAAAGCAAAATCGGAATACTGATCACAAGGGCATAAGCGGCAAAGGTGAATTCAGGCGATGAAAACAAAACCCATTGATTCACAATCCCTTCATGCAACAGAAGCAATAAACAGCCTTGAATGAATCCTGTGATGAGGTGGGTTGTGGTTTTATGCATGGGTACTCCCAACAATGACAAAGTCGCAAAGGTATGGGCTGTTTTTCATCGTGTCTTGCACCACCCTTTGCTGGTGCAAGACTAGCAATGATGGTTTGTTTTATCTTGCTTGGCATACCCCTTTGTTTTGTTGTGGAATAAAGAGTGGTGTAGATTTCATGAGTGCTTTGTATATATTTTATATATATATGAAAAGCCTTTGTGTTGCCAGATTGATTGTGGGGATGGATAAAGGTATTCTGTAAGTTAATAACTTGTTTTTTTGTTTTAAAAATAGCATTGGTTTATTGAGTAAATAGAAGGTCTTTTATCAGCACTTCCCGCTAGCCTATAAATCCCTTTACTTGTAATGTTTCCAAAAAGATTCTTTCGCAGACTATTAAATTGATTGAGGTGTCCTATGAAGGAAAGCAGGTTTAGGAAAGACCTTTCGATTAAGGGCTTGCTAAAAACGTGTCGCAATATTTTTGATGGTATTCCTGACGCAAAGCAAAGCCGTAG
>JAUZRG010000018.1 GCA_030950585.1 Mariprofundaceae bacterium
CTTCCGCACAACAGATGTGACTGGAAGTGTGACATTACCTGAAGGCACCGAAATGGTTATGCCTGGTGATAATGTTGCTATGAACGTGACGTTAATTACACCTATCGCCATGGATAAAGAACTTCGTTTCGCTATCCGTGAGGGTGGTCGTACTGTTGGTGCCGGTGTTGTCACCGAAATTAGTAAGTAAAGGGGTCTGATAGTGGCGACTCAAAGCATACGTATTCGCTTAAAAGCCTTTGATCATGGTATCTTGGACAAAAGTGCTCAAGATATTGTGGTAACGGCTAAGCGTACTGGCGCGAGTGTACGTGGTCCGGTTCCATTACCGACACGTATTGAAAAATTTTGTGTGATCCGTTCACCTCATGTGAACAAAGATTCTCGCGAACAATTCGAAATTCGTACACACAAACGCATGTTGGATATTGATAATCCAACACCACAAACAGTGGATGCGTTGATGAAACTTGATCTTCCGTCCGGCGTGGACGTTGAGATCAAACTCTGATTCCGGGAGGTCATGAATTATGGCAGGATTAATCGCCCGAAAATCGGGTATGACTCAAGTTTTTGCTGAAAATGGACATGCTGTCCCAGTGACAGTTCTTGAAATTGAACCTTGTAAAGTTATTGCAATCCGCACTGCTGATGCTGATGGCTATGAAGCTGTTCAGGTTGGCTATGGCAAGGAAGCTCGTCACACAAGTCGTGCTGTTCAAGGTCATTATGCTAAACAAGGGCAAGACGTGATGCGTTCTTTGAAAGAATTTCGCACAGAAATTCCGTCTTCTTTCAAGTTAGGTCAAGATTTGACAGCATCTATGTTTGAAGCTGGTCAAAAAGTAGACGTTTCTGGAACATCTAAAGGTCGTGGCTTTGCTGGTGTAATGAAGCGTTGGAACTTTGCAGGTGGTCGTGCAACTCATGGTGCGGAAAAAACGCATCGTCAAATGGGTTCTACTGGTCAATGTCAAGATCCAGGCCGTGTTTTTCCAGGTAAGAAAATGCCAGGGCATTATGGTGCAGAACGCTCTACAGTTGAATGTCTAACTGTTGTGCGTGTGGATGAAAATCGTTTACTAGTTAAAGGCGCAGTTCCTGGCTCACGTGGTGGTCTAGTTGAAGTTCGCTTGGCTAAGAAGGGGTAATCCAAATGCCAGAAATTAATGTAGTAGATCAACAGAATAATCAAGTTGGTACACGTGAATTGAGTGAAAAGGTTTTTGGTCTGGATTCAGATGAAGGTTTTGTTCATCGTGTTTATTCAGCTTTAAGCTTAGGTCAACGTGCTGGTACACATAAAGTTAAGACATGTGCCGAAGTTTCTGGTGGTGGTAGAAAACCATGGAAACAGAAAGGTACAGGACGTGCTCGTCAGGGCTCTACTCGTTCTGCACAATGGCGTCATGGTGGTGTTGCTCACGGACCAGAAGTTCGTGGTTATGCTTCTCGTATCAATAAAAAAGAGCGTCGTCGTGCGATGTGCTTGCTTTTATCTGATGCTGTACGTCAAGGTCAACTGATTGTTGTTGATGACGTAAGCTTTGAACAAATTAAAACAAAACAGTTCGTTGGCTTTTTTGATGCTCTAGGCGTCTCTAAAGGTGTGTTAGTGTTAGATGACTCTAATGTAAATGTTGAACGTTCTGGTCGTAATGTTCTTGGTGCAAAAATTGTTCGTAGTGGACAACTTAATTTGCAAGATGTTTTGAAATATGATCATCTTGTCATGACTAGCTCTGCTGTTGATAAATTTGAAGGGAGTTTAGTATGAGTGCAAACTATGAGCACTTTAAAATCCTTCGCCGTCCAGTAATTACTGAAAAAAGCGTCGCTTCTCAAGGTGAGAATAATCAATATGTTATTCAAGTTGCACCTGATGCTAATAAAAATCAGGTCAAGGCAGCGATTGAGTCAATTTTTGAAGTGAAAGTTGAAAAAGTTCAGGTTATTAACTTGCCTGGAAAAGAAAAACGTCGTGGGAATCATGTTGGCCGTAGAACGGGTAGTCGCAAGGCTGTGATTCGTCTTTCTGAAGGTCAGAGTATTCCTGATATGATGGGAGAGGTTTAAGACATGGCATTAAAAGCGCTGAAACCTACGACAAATGGTTCGCGTGGTCGGGTTGCTGCAGTTGACGCATCTTTGCATAAAGGTCGCCCCGAACGCACCTTGACTCAAGGTATATCTAAAAAGGCTGGACGTAATAACTACGGCCGTATTACTACTCGTCATCAGGGTGGTGGACACAAACGTTTGTACCGTCTGATTGACTTCAAACGCAATAATATTGGTGTCTCTGGAACGGTCGATCGCATTGAGTATGACCCGAATAGGACAGCTCATATTGCATTAGTTGTTTTCAGCAACGGAGAAAAGCGCTATATTCTCGCCCCGTTGGGATTGAGAGCTGGTGATACAGTGATGAGTGGTGCTGAAGCTGAAGTTAGTCTTGGTAATGCTTTGCCTCTAAAAAACATTCGTGTTGGTAGTGTTGTCCATAATGTAGAGATGAAACCCGGTAAGGGTGGACAGCTGGCACGTAGTGCTGGTACATCGATTCAACTTATGGGTAAAGAAGGCGCTCGCGCTATTCTTAAGCTTCCATCAGGTGAGTTTCGTCGTGTAGATATTCGCTGTATGGCATCTATTGGCGCGATGGGAAATGCAGATCATTCTAACCGTAAGATTGGTAAAGCTGGTCGCTCACGTTGGTTAGGCATTCGCCCAACAGTACGTGGTGTTGTTATGAATCCTGTAGATCATCCGCATGGTGGTGGTGAAGGTCGTACTTCGGGTGGTCGTCATCCAGTTACGCCTTGGGGTGTTCCAACAAAGGGTCATAAGACTCGCAAAAAGAATAAAGCTTCGGATCGTGATATCATCCGTCGTCGTAAGGTGAGGTAATAAGCTATGTCACGTTCCTTGAAGAAAGGTCCTTATATTCAAGCTTCCTTACAAAAGAAGGTTGATGCTGCGAAGGAAGGTAGTAAGTCTGTTATTAAGACTTGGTCCAGACGATCTACGATTGCACCTGATTTTGTTGGTATGAACTTTGCTGTCCATAATGGGAATAAATTTATTCCTGTTTATGTAACAGAAAACATGGTTGGCCATAAGCTTGGAGAATTTTCTCCTACTCGTACTTACTATGGTCACGGTGCGGATAAAAAAGTTAGAAAGAGGAAAGGTTGATGGAAGCTGTTGAAGTTCGCGCACTGCTGAAAAACATGCCGATTAGTCCGCAAAAATTACGTATTATTGCAGATGAAATTCGTGGTGTTCCTGTTGACCGTGCCTTGGCCGTTTTGTTATTGTCCCCTAAAAAGGGTGCTCAATTGATGGCTAAAGTGCTTACATCTGCTATTGCTAATGCAGAACAGAATAATGGATTAGACGTGGATGAGCTGTTTGTTCGCTCCGTTCAGGTTAATGCTGGTATTACGATGAAACGTTTTCGTCCTAAAGGTATGGGTCGTATGCGTAAACGAATCAAACGTCGCAGCCATGTTGTTGTTGGCGTTGCTCAACGCGGTTAAAGGGAGTTCGATAGAATGGGACAGAAAGTTAACCCTATTGGTTTTCGTTTAGGCATTAGTAGAGGCTGGGAATCTGTATGGTATGCAGATAAAGATTATGCTAAAAATTTACACGAAGATATTACAGTTCGTCAATATGTAAAACAACGCATGTTTCATGCTGGTATTTCACGTATTGTTATCGAACGTCCTGCTGGAAAGATTAAAATCTCAGTTCACACTGCGCGTCCTGGGGTTATTATTGGTAAAAAAGGTTCGGAAATCGAATCTTTGCGTCGTGAATTAAGAGGCATGACGGGCCAAGATGTTCAAGTATATATTGTAGAAGTACGCCGTCCTGAAGCTGAAGCTCAGCTTGTTGCAGAAAATATCGCATTTCAAATTCAACGTCGAGTTGCTTTTCGTCGTGCGATGAAACGTTCTGTTCAGAATGCAATGCGTATGGGTGCCTTAGGTGTTCGTATTAATTGTGCGGGTCGTTTGGGTGGTGCTGAGATTGCACGTACTGAATGGTATCGCGAAGGTCGTGTTCCTCTACACACCTTGAGAGCTGATGTTGATTATGGTGTTGCGAAGGCTAAAACTACCTATGGTATCATTGGTATTAAGGTCTGGATTTTTAAAGGCGAAAAACTTGGCGATAGCCAAGAAAACGCTTAATTCGTCAGGGGTAAATGATGTTACAACCTAAGAAGATTCGCTGGCGCAAGCATCATAAGGAACTGCAACGTATTCGTGGCAAAGGTCCACGTGGTTCGTCGCTGTCCTTTGGTGAGTTCGGTTTAAAGGCTATGGAGCCAGGCCGTATTACAGCAAGACAAATTGAAGCAACTCGTATTGCGATTACACGTCATGTTCGTCGTCAGGGTCGCTTATGGATTCGTATCTTTCCTGATTTGCCAGTGTCTAATAAACCTGCCGAAGTTCGTATGGGTAAAGGTAAAGGCGCACCAGAATATTGGGTGGCCGCAGTACGCATTGGTCGTATCATGTACGAGATGGATGGTGTTTCTGAAGAAGTAGCACGTGAAGCCTTAACATTAGGTGCTAGCAAGTTGCCAATTAGAACTAAAATTATCTGTCGTGGAGTAGGGCGATGAGTGCTACTGAATTACGTAAACTCTCAGACGTGGATTTGAATAAACAATTGGATGTATTAGCTGAAGAAGGTATGAAGTTACGCTTTCAAAAAGCAACCATGCAGTTGTCTAATTCGGCACGTATCAAAAAGGTGCGTGGAGAGATAGCAAGAATCAAAACTATTTTGACTGAGCGCGGAGCTTAATAATGTCTGAAATTACTGGAAATAAGCGCATTCTTGAAGGTGTCGTAACTAGCGATAAAGCAGATAAAACTGTTGTTGTCGAAGTTGAACGTCGCTTTTTGCACCCTCGTTACCGTAAGACTATCCGCTCTCATAAAAAATACATGGCTCATGATGAAATTAATGATGCCAAATTGGGTGATCGTGTTCGCATTGTTGAGTCCAAACCAATTTCTCGTCGCAAACGTTGGGTGCTTGAAGCAGTCATCACACGCGGCCAGCAACTTTAGGGAGATCGTAAATGATTCAAACTGAAACAGTTTTGGATGTTGCCGATAATTCAGGCGCAAAACGTGTTGCTTGTATTAAGGTTTTAGGTGGCTCTAAGCGTCGTTATGCTAGTGTTGGCGATGTGATCGTTGTTGCTGTTAAAGATGCTTCTCCTGGCGGTAAAGTAAAAAAAGGTGAAGTTGCACGTGCAGTAGTTGTTCGTACAAGAAAAGAGTTTCGCCGTGCTGATGGTAGCTCTATTCGTTTTGATACGAATTCAGCGGTTTTGCTTTCTAAGCAAGGTGAGCCTATTGGTACCCGTATTTTTGGTCCTGTTACACGTGAATTAAGAGCGAAGGGATATATGAAAATCATTTCCTTAGCTCCTGAAGTTTTATAAGGAGTCTAGGCTGTGCAAAAAGTTCGTATCCGCAGGGATGATGAAGTCGTTGTAAGCGTTGGTCGTGATAAAGGCGAACGTGGTAAAGTCATTCGTGTGCAAGCAGAAGAAGGTCGTGTCTTAGTTTCTAAGGTTAACATGATCAAGCGTCATACACGTGCCACACAAAGCAATGCTGGTGGCATTATAGAAAAAGAAGCTCCCGTTTCAATTTCTAATGTACAGTTTTATTGCTCAAACTGTGACCAAGGTGTCCGTTTAGGCATGAAGCTATTAGAAGATGGAGCAAAAGTTCGTCATTGCCGTAAATGCGGTGAAGTTGTGGATAATTAGAGGTAAACGATGGCTCGATTAAAGTCAGAATATCAGCAGACTGTAGTTCCTGCACTGCAACAGAAATTTGCCTATAAAAATGTCATGCAAATTCCTGCAATTACTAAAATTGTGGTAAACATGGGTGTTGGTGAAGCGTCTCAGAATGCTAAGCTTATCACTGGTGCCGTAGACGATATGACAAAGATTACGGGTCAAAAACCTGTGGTAACACGTGCAAGAAAATCTATTGCAAACTTCAAATTACGTGAAGGTATGCCAGTAGGTTGTAGAGTAACACTACGTGGTCAACGCATGTGGGAATTCCTTGATCGTTTGATCAACATTTCCTTACCACGTATTAGAGATTTTAAGGGTGTAAGTCCAAAGTCCTTTGATGGACGTGGAAACTATACTCTAGGCATCAGGGAACAAATTATCTTTCCTGAAATTGATTACGATAAAGTTGATCGTGTTCGTGGTATGGATATTACTATCTGTACAACAGCCTCAAAGAATGAGGAAGGCCTGGAGTTGTTGAAGGGTTTTAACATGCCCTTCCGTAAGTAAGGAGAACGAAATGGCCAGTAAAGCAATGATCGCTAAAGCCAACCGGAAGCCCAAATTTAAGGTTCGTGCTTATACGCGCTGTTCACTTTGTGGTCGCCCACATTCAGTGTATCGTAAGTTTGGTATTTGCCGTATTTGTTTACGTCAACGTGCCTTAGCAGGCGAAATGCCCGGTATGGTTAAATCGAGTTGGTAATCAGGAGAGTAGTGCGATGATGTCAGATCCGATTTCTGATATGTTAACACGCATTCGCAATGCGCAGTTAGCAGGATTAGAGAAAGTAGAAATGCCCTCTTCTAAAGTTAAAGAGGCTATTGCAGATATTTTGAAAAGAGAAGGTTTTCTTTTTTCAGCAAAAGTTTATAATAACAAAGGTTTTCGCTTTTTGCGCGTTGGTCTTCGTTATGATGACGACGGCAAAGCAGTAATACGTGAAATTAAACGTATATCTAAACCTGGTCGTAGGGTTTATGCTTCTGTGCAAGAGTTACCTCGTGTGAAAAATGGTTTTGGTATTGCGATTATCAGTACATCACGTGGCATCATGACAGATAAAAGAGCACGCAAAACAAACGCTGGCGGCGAAATTCTGTGTACAGTCTTTTAGGTGGTAAATAATGTCTCGAGTTGGTAAAAAATCAATCAGCATTCCATCTGGAGTGAATGTAACAATCAGTGCTACAGATTTATCAGTAAAAGGACCTAAGGGTGAATTATCTTCACCTCTTTTTCCTGGGATTACCGCTTCTGTAGCTGAAAATGAAGTTAGTTTGCAATGCGATAACTTAACAAGTAAATCTAGCAAAGCTAATTACGGCATGGCTAGAGCATTGTTGGCTAATAATATTCTTGGTGTATCATGTGGATTTACACGTACGTTAGAATTACGTGGTGTAGGTTATAGAGCACAGGTTCAGGGTTCAAAGCTTAATTTGTCTTTGGGTTTCTCTCATCCTGTTGAGTATCCAGTCCCACAAGGCATTGAGATTAAAGTAGATAAGAGCTTGATTCATATCCACGGTGTTGATAAACAAACTGTGGGTCAAATTGCGTCGGAAATTCGGGCCTTTCGCCCACCTGAGCCATATAAAGGCAAGGGTGTTCGTTACCAGAATGAACGCGTAATCATGAAAGAAGGCAAGAAGAGTTAGGCGAGGGTTTACATGTCTGCAAAACGTTATTCATACAATGCAGCAGAGCGTCGTAAACGGCGTGTTCGTGCTGCGGTTAAAGCTTCTGGTCGTCTCCGTTTGAGCGTTTTTCGTTCATCACGGCATATTTATGCCCAGATCATCAATGATGTAGAGGGTAGCACTCTTGCTGCTGCTTCTAGTCTTGAGTCTGGTGTAGATGGTGGAAGTAACCAAGAAGCTGCAAAAGCTGTTGGTGCATTATTAGCAGAGCGAGCTAAAGCTGCTGGTATTGAAGAAGTTGCATTTGATCGTGGTTCATATCCATATCATGGTCGTGTTAAAGTGTTGGCTGAGGCTGCACGCGAAAATGGTTTGAAGTTTTAGGAGCTGGAATGTTCAATGCTGAAGAATTGAATTTGACTGAAAAACTAGTACACATTAACCGTGTGGCTAAAGTTGTTGCTGGTGGACGACGTTTCGGTTTTACTGCCTTGATGGTTGTTGGCGATGGTGAAGGCCATGTTGGTTTTGGCCATGCTAAAGCTAAAGAGGTTCCTGAGGCGATTCGTAAGGCCAAAGAAGAGGCAATACGCTCTCTTATCTTTGTTCCGCGTCGTGATCAGACGATTTATTACCCTGTTATTGGGCGTCAAGATGCATCACGTGTGATGTTGAAGCCTGCTAGTGAAGGTACTGGTGTTATTGCGGGTAGTACGATTCGTGCTGTGTTGGATGCTGTTGGTATTAAAGACGTGTTGACCAAGGCCTTGGGTTCAAGAAACCCACTTAACCTTGTTCGTGCAGTTTTTGATGGTTTGCAACAGTTAGAAAGCCCAGAGCAAGTTGCTGCACGCCGTGGTAAGGGGAATTAATCATGGCAGTAATCAGAGCTAAGCAAGTGAAAAGTGCAATTGGCTATCCTAAAGATCAAAAAGCAACTGTAAAAGGTCTTGGTTTCCGTCGATTGCAGCAAACTGTAGAACTGGAAGATACAGCATCCATTCGTGGTATGCTTAACAAGGTGAAACACCTAGTTAAGATCGAGGAAGCATCATGAAGCTTAATGCCTTACAATCAACAAAGGGTTCTCGTTCAACTCGTAACCGTCGTGGTATGGGTATTGGATCTGGTAATGGTAAAACAGGTGGCCGTGGTCACAAAGGTCAGAAGTCACGTTCTGGTGGTAAAGTAGCACGTGGATTTGAAGGTGGACAAATGCCTTTGATTCGTCGTGTGCCTAAACGTGGTTTTACTTCAATGGCAAAAGGTTACCAAATCATTAACTTGATTGACCTTGCGCGTTTTGATGCTGATTCAAAAGTTGATGCTGCTTCATTGTATGCAATTGGCTTGGTTCGGAATGCAACAGATCCTATTAAGTTATTGGGTAATGGTGAGCTTACATCAAAGCTAGAGATTCATGTGACTGCTGCGTCTACATCTGCACAGAAAGCTGTTGAAGCTAGTGATGGAAGTCTGAGTCTTTCTGGAGCCAAATAATGGCAACACAAGCAAGTCAAATGGCTGGCTTGGCTAATATGGGTAAAATGCCTGAATTAAAAAGCAGGATTTTATTCACATTAGCCATGCTTTTTGTCTATCGTTTAGGTGCACATATTCCTGTACCGGGAATTGATGCGGGTGTTTTAGCTCAGTTCTTTGATCAAGCGCAAAGCAGTTTGCTTGGCATGTTTGATATGTTTTCAGGTGGTGCTTTGTCACGCTTGACAATTTTTGCACTAGGTATTATGCCTTATATTTCAGCTGCAATTATTATTCAGTTGATGACGGTTGTCTCTCCTAAATTAGAGCAATTGAAAAAAGAAGGTGAGTCTGGGCGAAGAAAGATCACTCAGTACACCCGTTACGGCACAGTATTTTTAGCGTTCTTCCAAGCAATTGGTATGTCTATTGGTCTTGAGTCTTTTTCTGTTAATGGTCAACAAGTTGTGATTGACCCAGGTATGGATTTTAGAATGATGACCGTATTGACTTTGGTGTCTGGTACTGTCTTTTTGATGTGGTTAGGTGAGCAGATCACAGAACGTGGTATTGGCAATGGTATCTCTATGATTATCTTTGCTGGTATTGTTGCTGGTTTACCGTCAGCGGTGTTTGGCACTTTAGAAATGGGAAGAACTGGTGATTATAGCTGGGCTCTTGTCTTGGGTTTGCTTGTTTTTTCAGTACTTGTAACGGCTGCTGTTGTCTTTTTTGAAAGAGCGCAAAGGCGTATTCCTGTACAGTATGCAAAACGACAAGTAGGTAATAAACAATATGGTGGGTCATCATCATTTTTACCTTTAAAAGTCAATACAGCAGGTGTTATCCCTCCTATTTTTGCATCTAGCTTAATTTTATTGCCAGCGACCTTTGCACAGTTTACAAAGAATGCTGAGGGTTTTACTTGGTTGTCAGACTTATCTGCGATGTTAAGCCCAAATGCTTTGTTGTATAACTTATTGTTTGCTAGTTTGATTGTGTTTTTCTGCTTTTTTTATACAGCTATTGTCTTTAACCCTAAAGATACTGCTGACAATTTGAAAAAGAGTAGTGGTTTCATCCCTGGTATTCGTCCTGGGCAAAAAACGGCAGAATACATTGATTCTGTATTAACACGTTTAACAGTTGTGGGTGCTGCATATGTAACCTTAGTATGCTTGATTCCTCAGTACTTAATTTCAGAATTATCAGTTCCTTTCTACTTTGGTGGAACAAGTCTATTGATTGTTGTTGTTGTGACTATGGATACCATGGGTCAAATACAGTCTCATATGATGGCTCACCAGTATGAAGGTATGATGAAAAAAGCTCGTCTTAAAACAGGTCGGCGATAGTGCGTATCGTTTTTTTTGGACCGCCAGGTGTTGGTAAAGGAACACAAGGTAGTCGCCTATCTAAAGCGTTGAATATCCCTGTTTTTGCAACTGGTGATATTCTTCGGAAGGCTGTTCGTGAAAAAACAGCCTTGGGTCTTAGCGCAAAATCATTTATGGATGAAGGTAAATTTGTCCCAGATGATGTTGTTATTGGTATGATTGAAGCACGTATAACAGCAGAGGAAGCAAAGAGTGGTTTTATTCTTGATGGCTTTCCTCGGAATGTTTTACAAGCTAAAAATCTTGATAAAATGCTTATTAAACAGTCAATTAATATAGATAAAGTTGTGTTTCTGGTTGCGGAAGACAAGGCTTTAGTTGAACGTTTAAGTGGGCGTTTACAATGTAAGGCTTGCGGTTTTGGCTTTCATCGTCATTATTCGCCGCCCCGCGTAGATCATATTTGTGATCAGTGTGGTGGAGAGTTGTACCAACGTGAAGATGATCAGGAAGAGGTGATCGCACAACGTTTACGTGTGTATCAGGAACAAACTCAACCTTTGAGTGCTTACTATGAGCATCAAGATAACTTTTGTTTAATTGATGCCAACGGTGATCCCGAACAGGTTTATAGAACATTAACTGAATGGGTATCGGGCTAAAAAATGGCAAAAGAAGAAACGTTAGAAATGAATGGGAAGGTTGTAGAAAAGCTTCCTAACGCAATGTTTAAAGTTGAACTTGAAAATAAACACCAGATATTGGCGACTATTTCAGGTAAGATGCGTAAACATTATATTCGAATATTGATTGGTGATCGTGTCGTGGTGGAGATTTCTCCTTATGACCTTTCACGTGGTCGCATTACATATCGTGAAAAATAATGCGCAAGAGGTGGATTCGTGAAAGTACGTGCATCGGTTAAGAAAATTTGTAATAAATGCCGGGTAATTCGACGTAAGCGTGTGGTTCGTGTGATTTGTGAAAATCCTCGTCACAAGCAACGTCAAGGTTAAGATGGCCTACCATCCTATGGAGGAATAAGTGGCTCGTATAGCAGGTGTGAATATTCCGACGCAGAAGCGCGTTGTTATCTCTCTGACCTATATTTTTGGTATAGGACGTAGTTGTTCAGAAGACATTTTAAATAAAATTGGTATAGACTTAAGTCAGCGAGTTAATGACTTAACAGAAGACCAGATCGATTCAATTCGTCGCGTAATTGATACAGATTATCGCGTTGAGGGTGACCTTAGACGTGAAGTATCTTTAAACATCAAACGCATGACTGATTTGGGTTGTTATCGGGGTTTAAGACACCGTAAAGGTTTACCTTGTCGTGGTCAGCGCAGTAAGACAAATGCGCGGACTCGTAAAGGGCCTCGCCGTGCAATCGCCGGTAAGAAGAAGTAAGGGGTAGAGCATGGCCAAGCCAAGACCAACGCGTAAGCGAGTTCGTAAGAATATCGCTAGTGCGGTTGCCCATATCAAGGCAACATTCAACAATACGATTATTACATTTGCTGATGAAGCTGGTAATACTATTAGCTGGGCAACTAGCGGTGGTTCCGGTTTCAAGGGCTCACGTAAGAGTACACCTTTTGCCGCTCAAGTAGCCGCAGAAGAGGCAAGTAAAAAAGCCATAGATCATGGTGTTAAAAATGTTGCCGTATTAGTTCGTGGCCCTGGAAACGGCCGTGAATCAGCAATGCGTGCAATTGCTTCTTGCGGTTTAAACATCACGTCTATCCGAGATGTAACACCAATCCCACATAATGGTTGCCGCCCTCCAAAGCGGCGTCGCGTATAGGAGCGAACAGCAATGGCTCGTTATTTAGATGCTAAGTGTCGCCTTTGTCGGCGTGAAGGCGAAAAACTTTTCCTGAAGGGAAGCAAATGCTTCTCAGATAAATGTGGAATTGAACGTAGACCTTATCCACCAGGTATGCATGGCCAACGTCGCCGTGTAAACCGTGGTTCAGATTATGGCTTACAGTTACGTGAAAAACAAAAAGTAAAACGCATGTATGGTCTTCAAGAAAAACAATTTAAACGTTGTTTTCATGATGCTGACAATATGGCTGGTGTTACAGGTTTGAACTTGCTTCATATCTTGGAATCACGCCTTGATAATGTTGTTTTTCGTATGGGTTTAGCGATCTCTCGTAATGAGGCTCGCCAACTTATTCGTCATAAACATATCATGGTTAATGGCGGTCTTGTAACTATTCCATCATACCGTATGACTGTTGGCACAACTGTTGAGATTGTGAGTTCTGCAAAAGAACAACTTCGTGTAAAAGCTGCTGTTGAAGAAGCTGGAAAACGTGGTGTTTCTGAGTGGTTAGATACTGATCTAACTACAATGAAAGGTACTTATAAGTCTCACCCAGCACGTGAACAGTTAGACCAAGGTATTAGCGAACAACTTATCGTTGAACTGTATTCAAAGTAAGGGTGTAAAATGGAACTGATTAAACCTCGCGAAGTTCGAGTTGAAGAGATCGTTCCCGGTCGTAGTGCAAAGATTATCTTTGAACCGCTGGAACGAGGCTATGGTACCTCTTTAGGTAACAGTATTCGTCGTATGCTGCTATCATCTTTATCTGGAGCAGCTGTCTCAGCGATTCGGATTGATGGTGTTATGCATGAATTTGATATCATGAAGGGTGTTCGTGAAGACGTGATGGATATCATCTTGTCTTTAAAGAATCTTGATATGAAGATGTTCGGTCACGGTGATCGTACATTGAGCTTGGATGTTCAAGGCCCTGCTGTTGTAACAGCTGGTGACTTGACTGGTCCTGCTGATATTCAGATCTTGAATCCTTCATTGGTACTTGCTCATCTTAATGAAGATGCGCATCTTCACCTTGAAGCTGTGGTTGAAAAGGGTCGTGGTTATGTCCCTGCACAAGAAAGGAAACATGAAGAGAAACCAGTAGGTACTCTACTGGTAGATGCTTCTTTTTCACCTGTTCGCAAAGTTGCGGTGCATGTTGATAATGCACGTGTTAGTCAAAAAACAAACTACGATAAGCTTATTTTGGAAGTAGAGACAAATGGATCTATTACGCCAGAAGAAGCTGTTGGTAGTGCTGCACGTATTATTCAAGATCAACTAGCTATTTTTGTTGATTTTAATGCACACGAAACACAAGTATATGTTGAAGATAATGATCAAGGTCTTATTGAATTATTAAGTCAACCGATTGAGCACCTTGACCTTTCAGTTCGTTCTATGAACTGCTTGAAAAGTGATAATGTGTTTTATGTTGGTGATCTTGTTATTCGTACGGAACAAGAAATGTTACGTACACCAAACTTTGGTCGTAAATCTTTGACTGAAATTAAAGAAGTTCTTCAACGTATGAACCTTGAATTAGGTATGTCCCTTGAAGGCTGGCCACCAGAAAATTTAGGTGGTATCATCGAGATAGAGGAGTCCACAGATGCGGCATCGTAAACATCATGGTTCTTTAGGTTTAGTTACAGCCCACCGTAAAGCATTGTTGGCCAATTTGGCTGCTGCTCTTATTGAACACGGTCGTATTAAGACAACTGTAGCAAAAGCTGCTGCATTGCGTCCATATATTGAAAAAATGATTACATTAGGCAAGCGTGGTGATTTGCACGCACGTCGTCAAGCCTTGGCGTCTCTTAAGCACCGTCCTGTTGTAGATCGTTTATTTCATGTTGTTTCTGAAGCATGTAAAGATAGAACTGGTGGCTATACACGTACAACCAAAGCTGGTTTTCGTGTTGGTGATGCAGCTCCAATGGCTGTGATCGAACTTGTTGATAAAGCTACGGATACTACTACGGATAACACTGAAAACGCTTAAGTTTTTAATGACTTAAATTGAAAAGAGACCTTCATGTGAAGGTCTCTTTTTTTATGCGTTGATGAAAGTTTTGTTTATTTAAGTCATTATATTTTTTTTAGTATGAAGCTAGTGAGTGGAGTGTTTATTCTATGATTGAAATTGGTAAACTAAATCGTTTGAAGATTGTTAAAGAAGTTGATTTTGGACTTTATTTAGATGGTTATCACTTGGGTGAAATTCTAATTCCAAAACGTTATGTTCCTAAGAATTGTAATATTGGTGATGATATTCAGGTCTTTATTTATAAGGATTCAGAAGATCGCCTCATTGCCACTACTGAAAAACCTTATGTCATGGTTGAAGAATGTGCATGCTTAAAGGTGGTCTCTACGAATCGGGCGGGTGCTTTTTTAGACTGGGGTTTACCCAAAGACCTATTGGTTCCTTTTTCTGAACAAAAGCCAGCTATGGAAGAAGGCAAGCGTTATGTTGTTGCGGTTTACCTTGATGAAGAGACTGATCGTATTGTGGCCTCAGCACGTTTAAATGATTTTTTAGATGATGAAGCCAATGGTGATTTTAGCCAAGGCGATGCTGTAAATCTATTCGTCGCCAACAGGAGCGACTTGGGTTATAAAATGATTATTAATAATAGTCATTGGGGATTGCTGCATCACCAAGAAGTTTTACAACCTTTAAAACGTGGGCAACATTTAAAAGGATTTGTTTCAAAAATACGCGATGATGATCGTATCGACTTAAGTTTACATATTAAGAAAAGAGATAAAACCGATGATGCAGTCGCTATTATCATGCGTGAGTTGACAGGTATGGGTGGTTTTATTGCGGTAACGGATAAAAGTACACCAGGCTTGGTTCAAGACTTGTTTGGCATAAGCAAAGGGATGTATAAAAAGGCGATTGGTTCCCTGTATAAGCGAAAAATGATTGTGATTGAAAAAGAAGGTATTCGGTTAGTGGTGAGTAAATAGCTATGCTCGCAGTGCTAAGTTTATGTTTTCTATGGAGTAGGATCTAAAGTTATCAATGAGATGTTATGATAGAAGATAATCTGAAGAAGAGAATACTTTTACCTTTAGTTATTGTGGCTATGATTGTTTTAGGCTTGGAATATCAGTCTTTGATGCGCTTGTTAGATAGGCAGCTATCATCTGAAATGCAGATGACAGTCAGTAGTTTACAGGAACACTTTAATATTTCCAAAGATTCACATTTGGAGCTAATGGCTTCAAAATTGGAAATGATCACTTTAAATGATGCTTTAATGGATGCGTTGATAGATGGTGATCGCGAACAGTTATTAACGTTGTCGTTACCCATTTTTACTAAGTTAAAAGCAGTTTATCATATTACGCACTTTTATTTTCATGATGCACAGCGATATAATATATTGCGTGTGCATGAGCCAACGCGTTATGGTGATAAAATTGATCGCTTTACCATGGAAGGTGCAGCAAGAGAACAGCGTTTATTTCATGGTATGGAGCTAGGACCTTTAGGTACTTTCACATTACGTGTTGTTTTACCTGTGTTTAAAAAAGAACGGTTAATTGGCTATATTGAACTGGGTTTAGAAGTTGAAGATATCTTAAAGTTTGTACAACAAGCCTTGGCTACAGATCTTGTTGTGCTGATTGATAAGCAATATATACGAAAGCAGGGGTGGGAAAAAGGGATGAAGATGTTAAGTCGAGCTCCGAATTGGTCTCAACTAACATCTTTTGTTGTCACCTATCAAAGCCGTCCTGATATTCCAGACTCTTTGTTAAAGGAGGTATCCAGCACGACTTCTTTAACGATTCATCGTAATTTCTTATTAAATAATAAAATTTATTGGGTGTCGGCTATTCATTTATCTGATGTTGCTGATCGAGAAGTGGGGCAACTACTTTTAATACGAGAAATGACATCAGCTATTGAGGAAACACGTACAGAGTTTTGGCTTCTTTTTGGTACAGCCCTTTTGTTAGGCGTAGTGATTTTAATATTTTTCTATGCTGTGTTGGGGGAAACTGTTAAGGTCTTGAAGCAAGCTAAGTCTACTTTAGTCGATGAAGTTAAATCCCGCGAAGACATGCAAATTGCATTTATCGAAGAGCTTAAGATTGAGCAGCAAATGTTACGTGAAAGTGAAGAGCGTTTTGAAAAGATAAGTGCATCTGCGCAAGATGCTATTGTGTTTATGAATGATCAGGGTGGTATTGATTATTGGAACAATGCTGCCAGTCATGTTTTTGGTTATGATCAGCAAAGTATCATTGGGCGAAGCTTGCAAGACCTGTTAGTTCCTGAGTCATATTACCAAGCTTTTGTGTTGGATTTCCCAACTTTGAAGCAAACCGTTAAAGGTACGGCTCTTGGTCAAACCACGGAATTGACTGCATTACATCAAGATCGTGGTGAATTTCCTGTTGAGCTTTCTCTTTCATCTGTGATGATCAAAGAGAAATGGCATGCTATTGGTATTTTTCGTGATATTACTGAAAGAAAGCAGCTTCAAAAAGAAACAGAGCAGGCTTTTCACCATCAGCAAGTGCTGGATAGGTTGTTAAATATATCGCTTCCAGCATTAACATTATCAGATCTCCTGATGCAGTGTCTGGATGAAATTTTATCTCTTCACTTCTGCACACCTTTTAAAAAAGGTGCTGTTTTCTTAATGAGTGATTCGCAACAACTTTTATTGGCTGTGCAAAGAAATTTAGATGATGTTGCGGTACATCAAAAGGCTGAAGATATATCTTGTCCTCGTGCTCAAGCAGTTCAGACAAAACAACTTATTTTTCTAAATGCCTTTGACCATATGGATAAACGATATCTTGGTCATGTTGCATCTCATGGTGAGTACTGTTTACCCATTTTGTTTGAAGGTGTGTTGTTGGGTGTGTTGAATTTATATGTTTCAGCAACGCACCAAAGCCACCATGATGAGCGGCAATACTTGCAAACTGTGACAGACACTTTGGGCTTGATGATTGAAAGAAAGCGGGGTGAAGAAAAGTTAAAGCAGTTGGCGCATTATGATGCTCTCACAGGTTTAGCCAATCGTGTTTTGTTTTATGATCGAATGAAATCAGCTTTGGCTAGGGGGAAACGTCATTCAGAATCTTTTGCTGTCCTCTATCTTGACCTTGATCATTTTAAACAAATTAATGATAGCCTAGGCCATGATGTTGGGGATATCTTATTGCAGAAGGTAGCAGAAAGGTTGTTATTCTGTGTGCGTGAGGTGGATACAGTGGCACGCATAGGCGGTGATGAATTTGCTTTGATTTTAACATCACTCAAGCAAGTTGAGGATGTGAATCCTGTGTCTGAAAAGATTATTCATGCATTAAGTCAGGTCTTTGAAATTAATAGTCAGCAATGTTTTATTGGCGCAAGTATTGGCATATCGTTGTATCCAGAGCATGCACAAACGATGGATGCTTTGATTAAGTGTGCTGATACAGCGATGTATGTTGCCAAACGTCAACGTAATGTCTTTTGTGTGTTTAAACCAAAAGTGAAGCAGCGTACGTAGTTTTTTATAGTCTGCTATGACTTGAACATGTTTTTTAGATGATGGTTATAAGGTGCCTCTATGATGCCTTTTTCTGTGATAAGGCCACTGACCAAGTGGTGAGGTGTCACATCAAAGGCTGGATTGCGAATAGATATATTTTGTGGTGCAGTTTGCATGGATGAAAAGTGAGAAACTTCCGTTGTTTGACGTTCTTCGATGGGAATGTTTTTTCCAGTTGGGCAAGATAAATCAATGGTGGAAGATGGGCATGCCACGTAAAAAGGAATATTGAAATACTGTGCTAAGATAGCAACGCCTAAGGTGCCGATCTTATTGGCAACATCCCCATTAGCTGCGACACGATCAGTACCGACAATAACCATATCAATTTTTTTTTCTGACATCATGTGTGCTGCCATATTATCGGTGATCAGCGTGATATCGATGCCAGCTTGTTGTAGTTCCCAAGCAGTGAGGCGTGCACCTTGTAGCAAAGGTCGGGTTTCATCTGCAAAGACTTTAAATGCGATACCTTGTTGGTGAGCTGTGTACATGGGTGCGGTTGCTGTGCCGATACCCGAAGTTGCCAAGGCACCTGCATTGCAATGGGTTAAAATACGCATATCTTTTTTAATGAGTTTTAAGCCATGTTGACCGATGGCTAAGCATAGCTGCTGATCTTCTTGATGAATTTTTTCAGCTTCGTTAACAAGTTCTGCGTATAATGCTGTGCTGTGCTGTGCTTGACTGTTGTGAGCACATGCTAGCATGCGTGTTAATGCCCAGCTTAAATTGACAGCTGTGGGACGAGAGCTATTGAGGTATGCAGCTTGCTGACGTGCTTCCTCAAGAAATTGCGTGGGTTTTAAAGTTTGTTTTTCACGTAAACCGACACATAAACCATAAGCAGCAGCAACACCAATAGCAGGAGCTCCACGTACCTGTAGGTCATGAATGGCATGCCAAACTTGCTTTATGTTTTCTTGTTTAACCATGATGAGCTCATGGGGTAAACGTGTTTGATCGATAAAGGATAAGCAGTGATCTTGCCACTGAATGGTTGGCGGTATTGTTAATGGTTTTTTTAACATGGGTCTTTCCTTTTCTTGCTTATTTACGCCAAAACTCAGGTACAAGTAGTACAAAAAATGTGAAAATTTCCAATCGTCCTAAAATCATAGCAAATAGTAAGATACCTTTGCCTGCTTGCGGCAAATCTGCATAGTTATTGGCAGGGCCTACCTGTGCAAAGCCTGGTCCTGTATTGGTGAGGCATGCAGCAGTGGCAGATAAGGAAGTTAGAATATCCACGCCAGTGACGGCTAATAATGTGGCGATGACTGCATAACAAATCATGTAGAGGATAAAGAAACCCCATAAGGTTTGCATGATTTCATTGCTAATGCCTTGTTGACCTATCTTCACAGGAAATAGCGCATGTGGGTGAATAAGACGCATGATTTCTCTCATACCTTGTCGCCATAACAATAAAACACGCACGACTTTCATGCCACCACCTGTAGATCCAGCGCATGCGCCCACAAACATGGCTGCAATCATGAGTAAGGCCGTTGCTGAAGGCCATTGTGCATAATCGCTGACGGCAAAACCAGTCGTTGTTGCAACAGCCACGGTGTTGAAAACCACATCTTGCCACGGGACATGGTTGGAATCATAACTAATGATCGCAATGCTAATAATAAGAAAAATCAACCATTTACAGTACACTTTAAACTCTTCATCTTGCAGGTAACCTTTTAATGAAAAACCGCGCTTGAGTGCTGCAAAGTGTAAGGTAAAGTTAATGCCTGCGAGAAACATAAAAATAATAATTGTCCAGCGAATCATGATTTCATCATAATAATAACCAATACTGGCATCGTGAGTCGAAAATCCACCAATAGCGACCGTACACATGGCGTGATTGATGGCATCAAATAAGCTCATGCCTGCACCCCACAAAAGAAGCATGCAAATCAGTGTCATGGCTAAATAAATAAACCATAGAACTTTAGCTGTTTCTGTCACGCGCGATGTTAATTTATTTTTAACAGGACCTGGTGTTTCTGCACGAAAAAGTTGCATGCCACCAACACCTAATAAAGGCATGACAGCGATGGCTAAAACAATAATACCCATGCCTCCTAACCATTCTTGCATCGAACGCCAAAATAAAATGGAAGGAGGAAGCTTATCAAGACCAGTTAAGATGGTTGCACCTGTGGTGGTTAAGCCTGAAGTGGATTCAAATAAACCATCCATTAAGGTGGTGCATGTGCCTGTGGTCCAAAAAGGCATCGCGCCAAGAAAAGACAAAATGAGCCAAGCTAAAGCCACAATTAAAAAGCCATCTCGATGACTAAGGCGGTCTGGTTTTTTGCCAGTAAAGCGCATACAGATCAAGCCTAATAATGAAACACTACAGCCAGCAACGACAAAGTGGTGGGCGTTGCCAGTATCAAAATGAAGTGCGACAATGGCAGGTAACATCATGCCAACACCAAAAAGCGCGGTTAGAATGCCAACAGTCCAAATGACACCGCGCAGATGCACTTAAAAAAACTCCAAATGAACCTGAAAGAGTTGTTCAACCGCTGGTATAGAAGCATGGGTTGTGACCATTAAAACATGGTCATGGGCTTGAATATGGGTGTAACCATTCGGGATAATAACTTTATCGTTACGCACAACTGCACCCACAACGGTTTGAGGGGGTAGGTTCAAGTGTATGAGCGGTGCATTTAAAATGGCACTGGTCTCTAAGGCTTCGGCTTCGATGACTTCTAGGCTACCGTCACCAAGGCAAGCCGTACCCAAAACTCGGCCTTTGCGAATATGACTTAAAATAGAAGCAACTGTTGTCAGGCGTGGAGATACGGTGACATCCAGTCCCATTTCATGAATGAGATCATTATAAATAGCGCGATTTACCAATGTCACAATATGGCCTACTTTGTATTTTTTAGCGATCAAGCTAGCCAATATATTGGTTTCATCATCATTGGTCAGGGCGAGGAAATCATCCATGCGATCAATGTTTTCTTCTTCGAGAAGTTCACGGTCGAGGGCTGAGCCTAAGATGACGGTGGTTTTGTCTAAGTTTTCCGCTAACCAGAGGGCGCGAGTTGGATTTTGTTCGATTAACTTTGGAATAATGTTCATGTTTTCTAATTCTTTGGCCACGAGGTAACCCACATTACCACCACCTAAAATCATCACACTTTTATTGGCGCAGTCTGTGCATGCAGAACCGACTTTTTGTAAAAGGAGTTTAACTTGAGATTCTTCAACGGCAGCATAGAGACTATCACCAGCAAGAATGACATCATCGCCATTGGGCACTCGCCAGCGTCGATTGTGTTCATGGGCGACCATATAAACTTGAATATCTTGCAAAACATCTTGTAATTCATTGAATTGTAAGCCTGCTAAAAGGGTTTTAGGTGCAACTCTTAGACCGATCAGCTGAACTTTTCCACCTGAAAAATCTTGAGCATCGACAGCTGCTGAAATTTGTACCCGTTTGACAATCGCATGTGCGGCTTCTTGTTCAGGAAAAATGATATGGTCAATGGGTAAATCATCCCGACCAAAGAGTTGAGAGGCTGCATTGACATAATCAGCTTCTCGTACACGTGCAATTTTGGTGGGAACTTGGTAAAGAGAATGGGCAACTTGGCATGCGATCATATTGACTTCATCGTTGGTGGTGGCTGCGATGAGTAAGTCCATGTGTTCAGCACCTGCTTGTGCTAAAACACTTGGGTGTGCTGCATTGCCCCAGACTGTTTTGACATCCATGCTATCAGAGACACGTTGAAGACAATTTTTATCAAGATCAACGACCACCACATCATTACCTTCAATGGCTAAGCGTTGGGCAATATTAAAACCAACTTCGCCTGCACCAAGGATTAAAATATTCACTCTTGCCCTTCTTTTAAATTAAAGCTTTTTATTTTACGGTATAATTGGGTGCGCTCCATACCCACATGTGCGGCTGTGCGAGAGATATTCCATTGATGTTTTTTGAGGTTATGCAACAAGTAATTGCGTTCAAAATTTTCTTTTGCGGCATGGAATGAGTCGGTAAACTCATGGTTTTTGGGCTGAGAAGCACCCGTGAGAGGAATCATATTATCTAAGTTGATGTTTTTTCCAGGTAACATGATATGGCAACGTTCGATGTAATTGCGTAGCTCGCGTATGTTGCCATGCCATGGGTGTAGTTGTAGCTGTTGGAGCACATCATCGTGAAATTGAATGCTATTTTGAGATTTTTTATCAGCAAATAAAGTGGTGAAATGTTGAATAAGTAAGGGGATGTCTTCTTTGCGATGACGTAAAGCTGGAAGTTCGATGACGGCAACACTTAGGTGATAATAAAAGTCTTCACGAATAACTTGTCTTTGCATGGCTTGTTGCAAGTCGATGCTGGTAGCGGCAATCAAACGAATATTGGCATCTGCAATGCTGTCGTGGCCTAAGCGATGTAGTTTCTTTTGCTGTAAAACGCGCAAGACTTTGATTTGTAAAGCTGGATTCAGTAATTCAACTTCATTAAAGAACATGCTGCCGTGATGTGCTTTTTCCAGCTTTCCTGTTTGTTGTGTCATCTTGTGCGCGATGCTTTTATCGTGACCAAACAATTCATCTTCCATGCGAGACCGTGGAATAGCTGCCAAGTTGATATCCACAAACTCTTGGCCTGAACGTGTGGATTGTTCGTGTAGCATTTTTGCCACTGTGGCTTTGCCTGTGCCGTGCTCACCATGAATGAGAACTGACGCATCCATGCCTGCAAAACGTTGAATTTGTTTAATCGCTTTTTTAATCGCAGGTGTTTTACCGATAAGCTCACTGCGCTGTTTTGTTTGTGAGCGTTGTTTGAGGGATAAATTTTCGTTGGTTAACTTTCTTTTTTCAAGTGCATTACGCACGAGAATAAGTAAGCGGTCAGATGATAATGGTTTTTCTAAGAAGTCAAAGGCTCCTTTTTGGGTTGCGCGTACTGCGGTATCAATGGTGGCATGACCAGACATCATGATGATGGGCACATCTGAATCCATTTGGCGAATTCTTGATAAGGTTTCTAAGCCATCAATGCCAGGCATCCAAATATCTAATAAGACGCAATCAGCTGCTTTTTGGCGGTAGCGTGCCACAGCCTCTTCACCTGAAGAAGCGCATTGGGTGGCATAGCCTTCATCTTCAAATAAATCTTGCAAAGATTCTCTGATGGGTTGTTCATCATCAACGATTAGGATGTGTTGAGTCATGATTGCCTCCTTCTGAGCGTAGTGGTATATGCACACAAAAGTGAGTGGGGTGAGACCGTGATAACAACATGAGTGTCCCCTTGTGTTCTTCGACAATACGTTTGGCAATGGCTAAACCTAAACCCGAGCCGTCAGACTTGGTGGAGTAGTAAGGTTCAAAAATATGGTCTTCTTGTTGTTCAGCAATGCCTTCACCATCGTCTTCGATATGAAAATGAATGTATTGGCATTCTACTTGTACATAAAGGCGAACCTGTTCTTTATTTGTTGTCGTGGCTGATAGGGCGTTATCCATTAAATTAATCAAAATTTGACGCATTTGATCAATGTCACATTCAAGGTGAATGGCTGCTGTGGGCAATTGAACCTCTAACTGTGGGTAACTTGTATATAAATCCTGCATTTCCATAAGAAGGCGATCCACATCCACCATCGCCAGTCTGGGCTTTGGCATGCGAGCCAAGGTCGAGAAGTCTAATACAAGGCGTTGTAAACGTTCGACTTGAGTAATGACTGTGCTGGTGCAGCGATCAAAGATATCAGTGTCTTCGACTTGGTTTCTGCACCGACGTTGCAACCTTTCGGCAGCAAGTTTGATGGGGGTGAGCGGGTTTTTTATTTCATGGGCTAAGTGTCGTGCGACTTCTGTCCAAGCACGTTGACGTTGCATATTGATAAATTCACTAATATCATCAAACAATAGAATATAGCCTGATGTGCCTTCTTCTCCGATATTTTCTAAAAGCTCACCACGTGCAAGGAGGTGAATCATGCGATGGCCAACATCAATATCCATTTGACGCTGTAACTTACCTTGTTCTTGGTGGTAAAGCTCTTCAAAAAAGTGATGAATATCTTCAAGCTTGCCAATGCAGGCTTGGCTGATGTGTTGGGCTGGTTCCCAAGGTACATTGAGGTGTAGGACTTGAATGAGTGAGCGATTAAATAAACGAATGTGGCCATCGGCATCCATCAAGAGGACACCCGTTTGTAGATTTTCTAGCAATGTTTGCAGAATTGTTTGGCGTTGTTGAGAGCTATTGAGAGCGAGCTTTAACTCGGTTTCTGTGTCTTTCAACGTGTGCATGTTTTCCTGAAGGCGTTTGGTCATGCTATTAAAACTGCGGCTAAGTGAGCCTAGTTCATCATGAGGGGTCGATTGGATATGTACATCAAGGTTACCTTCACGGACTTGACGCAAGGCTTTTTCTAAACCGTTGATTGGTTGGGTGATGCGGTGGGCAAAAAACAAGGCAAGTAGTGCTGCAATGCCTGTAATAGCTAGATTAATACTCAGCATCATATACATAAAGGCATCTTGAATAGAGGTGCGATGGTTTTTTAAGTTTTGATAGTTTCGATAGTCGCCTTCCACTTCACGGGCGCTACTCACCACTTCTTTGGGTAGGTGTACTTCTGCGCGCAGAAGCCCAATGACTCCGCTGGTACTTTGCAGGGGAACATAAGCCACGGCAATATCATCACCTTCAAACGAGGTGTAGTGGGTCACGGCTTGAACCAAGCTCAAAGCAAGTTTGGCATCGTTACCGAGTTCGACAGGTTGAACCTTGAGGCCACTTTCTTTAACACCACCAAGTTGACGACCATTGAGATCAAACAACTGTAAGCGTTGCCAGTCCTCATAAGCCATGATGTGGCTAAGTTGGACATTGAGGCGAACGTAGTCAATGGGTGTTTGGGCAATATCAATGAGGCGTAAATCATGGCTATAGCTTTCAAGCTTTTGCTGAAGGTCATGTTCAATGCGATTGTAAAAACCTTGGGCAAGGTTAAGTGCGCGATCTAATAATGTATCAACACGGACATCAAACCAAGCGCTTAAGGCTCGATCCACCAGTTGATTGGCTGTGATTTGTAGTGTCATGCCTGGAATAAGTAACATGCAAATAAGAGCCATCACTAACTTGGCACGGAGCCGAGATCCTGAACGTTGTTTGTTGGCTTGGAAAAGATAGATGCCATAATAAAGCAAGGTCACAGCAAGGATGATGAGTAGTGTAATGCTAACCCATGCACTCCAAATGGATATGTTATGCACTTGAAATTGATTGCTTTGAGGCCATAAAAAGGCCACCAATATAAAGATAATGCCACTCAGTGCCATGGGTAAAAGATAAATGATGCGACGACTCATGGTAAACTCAATGTTGTTGCAGCGATTTCATGCGGCGTGTAAAACCATGAATCAATTTCTTGGTCACTTGCGCCTGCTGAGGAGTGCAGTTCAATTTGCAAAAGGTATTTCTTGTTTTGATCAAGTAAACTTTGATCAAGAAAAGGCAGTTGTTTAAATGAGATTAAAAAAGCAATGGCATCATCAATATTGGATACATGTTGATTGATACCGCTTGATTGGTCTACCAATGCCCAGTTGCCTGAAAGGAGGTCAGGGATAACTTTGTGGTGGATATGGACGGTCGCAAACTCATGGTTCCACCAATATTGATTAACCTCTTCGATGCGCAGTGTCCAAAGAAAGCTCATGTTAATGCCTTCTTGCAATGATTTTCGCAGGGGGCGAGTGTCATGTTTTGCAATAATATCACAGTATAAAACATGGTCATCGCCCTTAAAAATTTTTACAGCTAGGCTAGCTTCCGCATGTGCGGTGCTCATGGTGTAAAAAAATAGGCATAAAAATAAAGACAATCTGTACATCGCAGTTCGGAATGATAGACAACGTTTGCGTAAAGGTCATTAATCGCAGTCAATGATTTTAGTTTATGCTGATGCATAAGTCATTTTGAGTAGTGTGTTTTTATTTAAGGCGGTAGGTATTGATGTTAAAAGGTGGATTTGTTTTATTGAAGGGTATGAAGGAGCTATTATCGAAAATAGTCTTACGTCGCCTTTTATTTAAAATGTTTTTTGGTTTGTTGCTTTTAAGCACCTGCATTTTTATGTTTGTATTGCTAATAACAAACTGGATAGCTGTGATGTGGTTGCCTGAAACTGAAGCGTGGTGGGCTGTCATTGTCTCTTTGTTTGTGTGGGTTATTTCTTTTGCAGTGTCAGCCTCATTGGGTGCAGTGCTTTACTTATTATTTTCAGGAACGGTGGTGGCTCCGTATTTAGATATGCTGGCAGCTCAAGTAGATCACTCTTCTGTATCCGAACAGCCGTGGTGGCAACAGGTGAAACAAAGTGCCCAGAATACGACAAAGCCAATGGTGAAGTTATTAAGCTTGGGTGCTATCTGTTTGGCTTTATTATTGATTCCTATTGTGGGTGCGCCACTAGCAGGGGTGCTGTGGTTTTATGCGTGTATGCGCTTTATGTTGTTTGAGTTGATTGATGTGCCTTGTAGCCGTCGATCTATGTTGTTTGAAGATCGTGAGTTGCTGGTTCAGCAACATGTCTTTTTTTATTATAGCTTTGCTTTGTCAGCGATGTTTTTGATGATGATTCCGATTCTTAATATTTTAATTCACCCCAGTGCAGTGGTTGGCTTAATATTGAATACTAAAGCCGCTGGCCTTGATTCCTAGTGCCTTAATTTAAAAAAGAAGGCATTGAAAAAATAGCTTAAAATAAATTGTTTTGATGCATCTTGCCTAAGGCCAAGGCCTTAGCTAGTTTGCCGCTTTTCTTCATAGACAGTGTGAAACAGTCTAACTATTTGAAATACAAGAGGTCATAATGCTTGAAACGATGCGTAACCAAGCTCAGTCATGGATAGCAAAGGTTATTTTACTGGGGATTATGCTATCATTTGCACTTTGGGGTGTTGGTGATTTCTTTTCAGATTCCAATATGGATACTGTTGCTGAAGTTGATGGTAAGAGTATTTCCGCACAAAAATTTCAAAATACTTATAACCAACAGTTAAATAATTATCGCTCTATGTTGGGCGCGTCTTTCTCAAAAGAGCTTGCCGATAACTTAGGTTTAAAAGAAAATACCTTACAAACAATGATTAATCGTCAGTTGATGTTGGATGAAGCGGCATCCCAAGGTTTGGTGGGACCAACCACCACGCTACTTGCTCGCATTCAGGCAACACCAGCTTTTCAGTCTGCTGAGGGACAGTTTGATGCTTCACGTTATCAAGCATTAACACGTAACCTTGGTTTTAGAACACCTGTGGATTATGAGCATGATCAACAATTAAATTTGATGGTGGAAGCCTTAGAGCGGACATTCACGGAAAGTACGCAAATCACAAAAGATGCCATCTATCAACGTTTTTTAGAGAAAGAAGAAAAACGTGACTTAACAGCCTTGATTGTTGAAACAGCCAGCTTAGAAAAAAGCATTGAGATGAGTGATGATGATATTCAGGCTTATTATGATGACAATAAATCACAGTTTATGTCACCGGTACGTTTGCGTTTGATCGCTGTTGATATTAATGCTGCGAAGATGTTGGATCTTGTTGAAGTGAAAGATGATGACGTGAAAGCGGCATACGAATCTTCACAAGATCAATGGAATAGCACTGAAGAGCGTCGTGCAAGTCATATCTTGGTTCGTTTAGCACCAGACGCTGCTGATGATGTGAAAGAAGCTGCGCAAGCAAAAATAGAAGCTGTGTTAGCGCGTGTGAAGTCAGGTGAAAATTTTGCAGTCGTTGCCAAAGAGGTTTCTGAAGATACCACCGCAGCACAAGGTGGTGACGTAGGATTCTTTGAAAAAGGTCGCATGGTTCCCACATTTGAACAAGCAGTTTTTGATTTGGAAAAAGGTGCCACTAGTGATGTCGTCAAGACTGACTATGGTTTGCATGTGATTCAGCTAACCGATATTAAGGCTGCTCGTCAAAAAACATTTGATGAAGTGAAAGAGCAAGTGCAAGTAAAACTACGTATGGAAAAAGCTGGCGAAGCTTCTTATGAAATTTCACGCAAGCTAGAAGATATGTTGGGTCAAGAAGATCATTTGAAAGATGCTGTCAAAGACCTTGATATAGCATTGTTGGACTTGGGTGAGCTCAGCCAGCAAGAATCAATGGCACAAGATTTGTTGCGTGTGGATGATGAGTATCGCAAGCAAGTGTTTCGTTCTTCCGTTGGCGATAGTATAGAAGTTGTCGAAATTAGCTCAGGCCGTTTTGTTGCGGTGGAAGTATTGGAACGTCTTGATCCACAAGAGCAAGCTTTGGCAGATGTGAAAGAGCAAGTCACAACATTTGCGAAACAAGAAAAAGTAAAAGTAGCTGTACGTGAGCAAGCCACAGCTTTACTAGCAAAACATCAAGGTGATCTTAGTAGCTTAGCGAAAGCGAGTGATGCCCAAGTTCTGTATACCGCCAAAGCTGTGAAGCTAGATGGTACAGGCGATGAAAAATCAGGTTGGTTGAAAAATGACCTTTTAGATCAAGCTTTTTTGTTGGAAGAAGGTCAGGTCGCAGCGCAAGTGTTTGAAACAGAGAAAGGCTTTGCTTTGGTTCAAGTAGACCGTATTCTGACTGCTAGTGATGATGACTTTGCTTTGATGCGTGATGATTTAGAAACAGAATTGCGTAAATCAGGTGGGCAATCTCGTTTTGAACGTTGGATGAGTTCAGTGCGTCAACATCATGATATTCAAGTGAATAAATCTATTTTATTAAAATTTTAAAGCCTTGCTGATAAGAGTACTTAGCTTGGTTGTGAAAATTGTTCTAGGTCACATCTTTTAAAAAAGATGGGGTTATCATTTTGAGTATGCTTGGCATGAAGTGTTGTCAGGGGTTTTTGACAAAATAGGATAAAATGATAATGATCCGCCTCGTTTTTTGTAAACAGGGGAGATTTTTATTCAGACGGAGACAATATGCCCATGAAATACCTGCTTGCTTCAATTCTTATTGGGATAGCCCTGTCTCTGAGTCCGATGAATAGCGTTGATGCCAATATTTCCACACGTACTTGGAACACCAATATGCAGGAAGAGTGGCTGCCTGCTTCTCCTATTGATACTATTAAAGAAGTGGTTGCACTTGAGCAAATCGAATATATTCGCTCAGGTGATAATGCGATAAGTCTTTTAGGTCGCCTTGGCTTTTCTTATGAAGATAGCACAGCCATTGTTTCAGCCTCGCAAGATATTCATAGTTTACGTAAAATTCGTTCAGGGCGTAGCCTCGTTAAAAAAAGTCTCAACGATTCAGTTGATCTATATTATAATATAGATAGAGAATATGTCCTCCATCTTTATAAAAATGAAACATGGCAGGCAGCAAAAGAGTTGCGCGCAGTGTCATCACGTCAGGTACTTGTACAAGGCAGTATTCGCAACAGTCTTTTTATGGATGCCGCCGTGGCAGGTCTTGATGAAGCCTCAACCATGAAGCTTATCAATGACGTTTTTGCTTGGGACATTGATTTCTCAAGAGATATTAAAAAGGGTGATAGTTTTCGTGTTTTGTTGGATGAACGCTTTGACCAACATGGTGAAGTTTTAGGTAGTGAAATCCTCATGGCTGAATTCACCAATAAAGGAAAAGTTTTTCATGCTGTGCGCTCTCAAGATGAGCACGGTGCATGGGAGTACTATAGTCCAACAGGTAAAAAACTTCGCTCAGGCTATTTAAAATCACCTGTGAAGTTTAGCCGCATCTCCTCTCGTTTTAATTTACATCGCAAACATCCTGTCTTGGGCTATACACGCGCTCATCGTGGGGTAGATTATGCTGCAAAAACTGGTACAGCTATTCGTGCTATTGGCGATGGTGTGATTACTTATTTAGGTCGTCGTGGTGGTTATGGTCGGTATATTCAAATTCGTCATAACAACAAAGCACATACTACAGCTTATGCGCACATGCGCCGTTATGCTTCCAGTTTGAAAAAAGGAAGTCATGTCAAACAAGGTCAAATTATTGGCTATGTTGGGCAAAGTGGCACAGCAACAGGCCCTCATTTACACTTTGAATTTAGAATTAACAATCGTGCTGTGAACCCTTTGACAGTGAAGGCGATGGCACATGTTGAGCACAATAAACATTCTGCAACATATCTTGCTGAAGTTCGTCAGCTTATGAAGTCACGTTTAGCAGTGATGAATCAGATGGAGCCTCAACTCTTCGCGTGGAATTAACCTCAGGACACACAACATGGCTTGAAGACGCTTCTGATGTTTTTGACATTGAAATGAAAGCGCTTCAAGCTCAAAAAGAAGCTTTAAACCAACAGTTTGTTCAAGCGATTGAACTTATTTTAAGCATGCAAGGTCGCTTGGTCGTCGTCGGTATGGGTAAGTCTGGTATTATTGCTAGAAAAATTGCTGCTACCTTTGCTTCAACAGGTACGATTTCTTTTTTTGTGCATGCCGCAGAAGCACAGCATGGTGATTTAGGTATGATTAGCCACAATGATGTGGTGTTGGCTTTGTCTCATAGTGGTGAAACCAGTGAGGTTTGCAACCTTCTTCCGACCATTAAAAGCCTTGGTTCTTCTGTCATCGCCATGACAGGCAATAAAAACTCAACATTGGCAAAGTATTCGGATGTGGTTCTACATATTCCAGTGACTCAAGAAGCTTGCCCGATGAACTTGGCACCTACAGCTTCCACAACAGCGGCTTTGGCTCTCGGTGATGCCTTGGCTGTGGTGACATTGCAACAGCGTCAATTTAAACGAGAAGATTTTGCGCGGGTACACCCTGCGGGTAGCTTGGGTCGTCAATTGATGTGCATGAAAGATGTGATGCATCAAGGTTCAGGTTTGCCAGTGGTAACACCAAGTACACCGTTACATGAAGCCATTGTTTCAATGAGTAAAGGTCGTCTAGGCATTGTTGCTGTGGTTGAAGATGCTAAAATTTTGGGTTGTTTAAGTGATGGTGACTTACGCCGTATTTTACAAACCAAAGTATCGCAGTTGGATCGCCCAGTCATTGAACTGATGCATCAAAAGCCGCATACTTTGCTGGAAGATACATTGGTTGATGAAGGTATCGCACAGATGGAAGCTTATAAAATTACAGTTTTATTTATTGTGAATGAAAAATCCGACCTCGTAGGGGCGGTTCATTTACATGACTTAATCGGAGTGTCAGTCCATTGAATTCAACTTTTCCTTTTCTGCAAGCAACACAAATAAAAATGTTGGTGCTTGATGTGGATGGTGTCTTAACATCGGGTGATATTTTTTTAACGGATCGTGGCGAACAATTGAAGGCATTCAATGTACGTGATGGCCACGGCATTAAAATGCTAAGCCGTTGTGGTGTTGATGTGGCTATTTTGACGGGTAGAACGTCTGATGTGGTCAAGCATAGAGCAAAAGAGCTAGGTATTCATTGGGTTATCCAAGGTAGCTTGAATAAATCACTTGGTCTTGAAGAGCTTTTAACAGTCAGTGGTTTAACAGCTGCCGATTGTGCCTATATGGGTGATGATGTGGTTGATTTACCTGCGATGCGTCGTTGTAGTTTAGCCACTTCACCCAAAGATGGCCATGCTGCTGTTCGCAACTGTTCTGAATGGGTCAGTGATTATGCTGGCGGTCAAGGCGCGGTTCGCCAGTTGGCTGAAGGTCTTATTCTAAGTCTAGGGAAGTGGGATGCTGTTATTGAACAGCCTTATGGCATTAGCCCAGCTGATTGTGGATGGCAGCGTTAAAGTGGTTTTGTCTCTGCTTTGCACTGGGAAACCTATGCATTGCCATTTTTTTCCTTTTTCAAGCGGATCATCGTTTGGCACATGTGGAAGCAACAGAAGCCAAGGTTTTACCCACAGAGGTAAATAAGCCTTTTATTGTTGAACGTGAAGGCGATCGTGTCCTTTGGCGTTTGCAGGCAAAACATGCACAGCAACAACTCACAAAAATGTATCTTATCGAGCCAAAGCTCGAACTCTTCGATCAATCATCTGTTAATATTCCCATTCAAGGCCGCGAAGCTTGGTTTGAACCTTTATCCCAGCATGTCAGCTTTCGTGGTGACGTGGTGGTGACGTATCAAGGTTGGATTCTGTCTTGTGAGCAACTAGAATATGATGTAAGTAAGGGGGAAATGTTTATCCCCCATGCCTTTGATTTGGTGCAAGAGGGTAGTCGTGTTCGTGGTGAGCAGTTGCGTATTTATATCTTTGAGGATCGTTTGCAAATGAATAAAGTTTGGATGGAAGATGAAACGATGATGGAGAGTTCTATATGAAGCACTTGGTTTTTATGTTGTTCTTTTTAACGGTTTCTCCTGCTTTTGCTGCGCCTATGCATATTGAGGCAGATCATTTGGATATTCAGCATGATAAACATACGGCAAAGTTTACGGGTAAAGTGTATTTATTGCGTGATGATTTTTCATTGTGGTGCGATAATTTAACTGTTTATTATCAAAAAAAATCAAAAAAAATAGAGCATGTCCATGCTCAAGGTCATGTGAAAATTAAACAAGGTGAGCGTTCTGGTAAAAGTGATGAGGCCGATTATTACCACCTAAAAGATTTATTGATTTTACGTGGTCATGCTGAGATGGAGCAAGAGGGTGGTTATATTCAAGGTGAAATCATTGAGCACGACATGAAAGCGAGTCAAACCAAGGTTCATCAAGGTAGTGGTGGACGTGTTCATGTCTCGATTGAGTCGGAGTGAGCGTGATTAGCCATCATCTGTTTGCCAAAAAAATAAGTAAGAGTTTTAAAAAGAACAAGGTTGTTCATCAGGTTGATGTCGATATTTACTCAGGTGAATGTGTGGGTTTATTGGGGCCAAATGGCGCAGGAAAAACAACGTGCTTCTATATGCTTTGTGGTCTTGTGCAAGCTGATAGTGGTGAAGTGAATTTAGATGGTAAAGATATGACCCGCTTTCCGATGCATCAACGCGCCCGTTTGGGTATTGGCTATTTACCACAAGAAAATAGTATTTTTAGAAAACTCACCGTGCGTGAAAATTTAGTACTGATCTTTCAAGCGTTGAAAATTCCAAAAGAACAGGCTGAAGATGAGTTGGAACAGTTGCTTGTTGAGTTGGGCATTGAAGCTGTTCAGCATCAAAAAGCGTATACCTTGTCGGGTGGACAGCGGCGACGCACTGAAATTGCGCGTGCTTTGGTGAGTAAACCACGTTTCTTGTTGTTGGATGAGCCTTTTGCTGGGGTAGACCCTATCGCGGTGGAAGATATTCAAAGTATTATTTCTGACTTACGTCGTAAAAACATAGGTATCTTGATTACGGACCATCATGTGCAAAGCACTTTAACCATTTGTGACCGTGCTTATTTACTCAATCATGGTGAAGTGTTGGTGCAAGGTTTGCCTGATGAAATTTGCAATCATGCTGAGGCACGTCGTTTGTATCTTGGTGAAAACTTTAGCATTTAGATGCGAGAAATTATTGTTGCCATCACAGGTGCTTCAGGTTCGCAATATGCGACCCGTTTAATTCAACGCTTAGCGGAGCATGATGTGTATTTGCATTTAATCCTGTCTGATGCTGCGCGTATTGTCTTGGCGCATGAAGTTGGCTGTGTCTTAAGTGATGATCATCGTAAAAACGAATCTGAATTAAGTGTTTTTTTAGGCGTAAGTCCAAGTAAAATAAAACTTTATGCTTTAAAGGAATGGTTTTCACCTGTGGCATCGGGTTCTTCGGGCATTGATGACATGGTGATTGTGCCTTGTTCGATGGGAAGTTTGGCACGCATTGCTTGTGGCATGTCTGAAAACCTCATTGAGCGATCTGCGGATGTGATCCTGAAAGAGAAGAAGCGTTTGATTTTAGTGCCACGCGAAACGCCATTATCGAGTATTCATTTAGAAAACATGTTGAAACTAAGTCGCATGAATGTGCATATGTTGGCGGCCATGCCTGGTTTCTATCATGGTGAAAAAACGGTGTTATCATTGATTGATTTTATTGTGGATCGTATCCTTGATCACTTAAAGTTAGATGGTCAGCAACGACGCTGGGGGAAGGGATCATGAATAATCAAATGTTGGATGATATTGCAGGTAAAGTTGCAACAGGGCTTAAGATGGCCATGCAAGCAAAAGATGCGGGCAAAGAACAAGTCCAAACCATTTTAGAGCAAGCCTTAGAAAGTTTAGATATCGTGACCGAAGAACGCATGATGGTGCAAGAGGCGATGCTGAAGAAAGCGCATGTCGAACTAATTGAATTAAAAGAACGTGTCACTGAGCTTGAGGCACAACTCAATCAGGTGAAAAGCTAAATGCTTGCCCGCCTGACAAGTGCCACATTGCGTGGCTTGCAGGCCGAAGCAGTGGATGTTGAGGTTGATTTATCGAAAGGTTTGCCTAGTTGGAACCTTGTGGGTTTGCCTGAGCAAGCGGTGCGAGAAGCCCGTGAAAGGGTGCGAGCCTCGGTTTTAAATGCAGGTTTTGAGTTTCCGCTTAAACATATTACCATCAATTTAGCACCAGCTGAAAAGCGCAAAGAAGGTTCTCACTTCGATTTACCCATTGCGATTGGGTTGTTGCAAGCCTCTAGGCAAGTCAAAGAACCAGAAGAAAAGATCTTTATTTTTGGGGAACTATCCTTGGATGCGCGCTTAAAACCTGTGTTGGGTGCGTTGCCTTTGGCTTTGTTTGCGCGTGAGGCTGGTTTTAAAGCCTTAATTGTTCCTGATGGCAATGCACAAGAGATTGTCACTGTGCCAGATTTGACGGTGTATGCTGCAAAAGATTTGTTGGCAGTTGTAAATCACCTAAACGGGCAAGTGTTGTTGGATGTGGTGCAGCCTTCTGATGTGGTGGCGGATGAGTCACTTGAATCTGTGCCTGATTTGGCTGATGTACATGGGCAATTACAAGCAAGGCGTGCTTTAGAAATTGCTGCCGCAGGCTCACATCATTTATTGATGTATGGTTCACCGGGTGTGGGTAAGAGCATGTTGGCACAACGTTTGCCAAGTATTTTGCCTCCCTTAACACACGATGAATGCATTGAGGTGAGTAGGATCTACAGTGTGTGTCGTGATCATGATCGGCCAGTGATGTCTGTGATTCCACCTTTTCGTGCGCCACACCACTCGGCTTCTGATGCCGCTTTGGTGGGTGGGGGTAGTTGGCCTAAGCCGGGTGAAGTGAGTCGAGCCCATTTGGGTGTGTTGTTTTTGGATGAACTATCAGAATTTCGCCGTTCAGCTTTAGAAGTCTTACGACAACCTTTGGAAAATGGTTCGGTTTCGATTGCCAGAGCTGCGGATAGTCTTATTTTTCCTGCACGTTTTCAGTTAATTGCGGCTATGAATCCCTGTGCTTGTGGTTATCTTGGTCATGCCAAACGACCTTGCCAATGTTCTGCCAGCCAAGTGAAGCGTTATCAGCAGCGTATATCAGGACCTTTGTTAGACCGTTTTGATTTAAAAATTCATGTGCCGCCTGTCGAGCATGCAGAGCTTCAGCAAGTCGGGGGTGAATGTTCGGCTGTGGTGGCGGCTCGTGTGCAGCAAGCACGTCAGCGGCAATATCAGCGGCAAGGGGTGAGCAATGCTTTGTTGCAAGTGAAGGATTTGCGTCAATATGCTAATCCTGATGCACAGGGTGAAAAAATGTTGGAACAAGCGATGCAGCATTTTCATTTTTCAGCACGCAGTTATCATCGTATTTTACGTGTGGCACGGACATTGGCTGACCTTGCTGGGGTGGAATCGGTGCAAAGTATGCATATTGCAGAAGCCTTGCAGTACCGTGGTGCCAATTCTTTGTCTTAAAACATGACATAATTATTTTATGTGCCATCAATGAACGTTTTTTTGTCTATGCGTGGTGACACATCCTGTCTTGATAAAGATATTTAATGCTTTCTTCGCTTTTAAAAGTTGGCACGCTGCTTGCTTATGTAGTTTATACATAGAAAGAAGGAGAAATATTATGAAACAAAATAAAGAAAGTGGTTTTACACTGATCGAGCTCATGATCGTGGTTGCGATTATTGGTATTCTTGCTGCGATTGCGATTCCTCAATTTTCACAATATCGTATTAAAGCATTCAACTCAGCAGCACAAAGTGATTTGCGTAATGCTAAGTTGGCAGAAGAATCTCTGTACGCGGATTATCAACAGTATGGCCAAAGTACAGCAACTAAAGCTACAGCTATCGCTGTAGGTACTCTTTTAGGTGCAGGTACTGAATTGGTATCAACTGCTGGTGCAACGAATGGTTTTGTTAACAATAAAGCTGGTCAAGGTGTTGGTCTGAGCTCTAATGTTACTTTGCGTGCTGATGCAGCAGGAACAGGTAGTTCAGCCGTTATTTATACTAAGCATGCTCAAGGTGATCGTATTTTTGCATCAGATACAGATGGTACTGCCATTTACTTTCAAACAAATATTGGTTGGGTTGGCACAGATATGGCTACTTCTACTCCTGCTTTGACGTTTGCAACGATTTCAACTGCTGACGACCTTGCAGCAGCTTGGATAGCTCTATAATCTTTGTTTTTTTGAATACTTAAAAAGGGAAGGGCTTAGCCCTTCCCTTTTTTTACTCTTTTGTAAAACGTCTTTTTATAAAGGGTAGTCGTGCTTTAAATAAACTTTAAAGTTGATGCATGAGCTAGTGAGGGGATGATGATTCAGTTTAATGATGTTGATAAAGAATATCCTTCAGAATTAGGTGAAAACAATGTATTTCCAGCTTTAAGTCAAGTTTCTTTTCAGCTTGAGGAGGGACAATCCTTGGGTATGATAGGGTCTAATGGTGCAGGTAAAAGCACATGTATTCGCCTCATGATGGGCTTTATGAAACACAGTGCAGGAAGCGTCGCTGTTTTTGGTTCCTCCCCTCACTCTAGTCAGCATAGAAATATCGGTTATTTGCCCGAAGTAACCGCCTTTCCTCAAAATTTGAAGTGTATTGAATTGCTTCGCTTTGCCGCTAAAACGTGCGCCATGCCTAAGAAAGAGGTTGAAGCATCCATTGAATACTGGTTAACCCGTTTGGGCTTGTGGGATGTGCGTTTCCGATTATTGCGAAATTTTTCAAAAGGTATGCAGCAGCGTGCTAGTTTTGCTATGGCCTTGGTGCATGATCCAAAGCTATTAATTTTAGATGAGCCAATGAGTGGGCTTGACCCTGTAGGGCGGATGGAAATTGTCGCCTTGATTCAAGAGCTGAGAGAAAAGGGTAAAAGTATCCTTTTTTGTTCACATGTGCTTGATGATGTGGAGAAGCTTGTCGATCAGGTGTTGATTCTACATCAAGGTAAAGTGTGCTTTCAAGGCTCTGTTTCTGAACTATGTCAATCTCAAGCTGATTGGTTGGTTGTGGGGCAAGATTTACAGCAGCACCGCTTTTCAAGTCGTGAAGAGTTGTCCGTATATATGCAAGAAAATGCCGATAATATTAAACTTGTTAAACACCATGAAGATTTTGAAAGTGCGTTTTTGCGTACCGTGAAAGAGAGTGTTGCGATATGAAGCAAGCAATTCAATGTATCAGTGCAGTTGCACAGCTCACATTTCTGGATGGTCTGCGTAAACAGACTTTGCTTGGCTTGATTGTTTTAGCCTTACTTTTGGAATGTTCGGGTATTTTCTTCATGGACTTCTTTGGTCACGATATTGGACGTGCCAGTAGTGACTTTTTACTTTCAGTGATTTGGCTAGCTGGTTTGGTTTTTTTGTTTTTTCATGCTGTGCAGACGATTGCTTTAAGTGAAGAAAGAAAAAGTATTTACATGATTTTATCACGTCCGATCTCTCGCTCTCAGTATGTGCTCGGTACCTTTATTGGTTTGGCTTCGTTGTTGTTGATTTTGCAAGCTTCTTTGGGTGTGGTGGCGTGGTTTTCTCTTCTGTGGATTAAGACTCAGCTAGATGTGCAATACTTCGCTGTCTTTAATCACGGCTATTTTGTTTTAAGCTTATTTGGTTTAATGCTGATGCAGTGTTGTGTGTTGGCTATCATTATGCTTTTTTGTGGTATGTTGAGAGGCTCTTTCTTGGTCTTGATGATGAGTATTGCCTATTATTTTATTTGTTCGAGTATTCCTGTAGTCTTGGAAGCGGTGAAACAGCAAATATCCAGTGTTCAAGAGGGTGATAATTTTTATTATCTGTTACAAGGCCTTGCTTTAATCTTTCCAGATTTTTCTCGTTTAGATTTTAAAGATGCTATCTTAGAAATGAATCCAAGTTTGGTGGCTGTTGATACTGTTTCAGCTTTCGTGTTGAGTGCTCTGTATCTAGTCATTGTGTTGACGTGTGCTTGCTACCTTTACTCACGCCGAGATTTATAATGTGGCGTTTCTTGTTTTTTTTGATGTTTTGCCTCTATATTTCTTTGGCTTTATTGCAAGGTGATAAGAAAACCCTCAAAGAGGTGAAGCTGGAAAACACCATGCCGATTGGTCTACATCAAGTTGTTTCATCTTATGCCAGACAGCTTTTTGCTGATGCTATTTATATAAAAGTAGTCGTTTTTTTAGGTTCAAAACCTTTGCCGAAAGTTGATGATTATAAAAATAATTTATACCAACATTTTTTAGTGATACAGGCTTTGCACCCCCAGTTGATAGATATGTATTATTTGAGTGAGTCTTCGCTGTCATGGGTATCAAAAGCCGATACATTGCGGGTCAATGAGTTGATGTCCGTGGGTATGGCGAAAAAAACAGAAGAGTGGTTGTTGTATTTTTTTAAAGGTTTTAATGAGTTTTATTACCTCCAAGAGCCCGCTGAAGCAGCGAGAACGCTGTATGCTTCATCAGCTATTGAAAGTACACCATTGTGGTTGGGAAGTCTGGCAACTGTGTTGGCGGCTAAAGGTGGTGAGTTGCGTGCTGGTTTATCGTGGTTGAAAGTGATGTGGGGTAGTGAGACGGATGTAGATCAGAAGAAACGCTATGCTAGGGATATAGTAACTTTTGAAAAAGCTTTGCTTATTCAAGTGGCTTTAGAGCATTTTAAAGGCATTCATCAAGTGTGGCCAGAGTCTCTCAGTGAACTTGTTCCAGATTTTTTGGTTGAGTTACCTGTGATTAAAGGTGATCAATATGACTTATCGTATGCTAATGAACAATTACGCTTGTTGCGACCCAAGAGAAAGTAGGTCAGGCTTTACTTTGGTAGAGTTATTAATCGTTGTGTCCATTATTGGTTTGCTTGCAACACTTGCTCTTCCTGCTTTTAGTTCTTTTAGAAGTAGAGCCTATGATACCTCAGCATTGTCGCATTCACACACGATGATAACATTTGAAGATGGTTATTTTGTGGATCATATGAACTATGTAGTTTTGCCTCCAGTCATAGGTTCGCCAGTTCCTCCACATCCTATGGCTAGATATGGTGCGCCTGCTCAAGTAGGTTTTCAATTGGGTGTGCCTAAACCTGGGACCCTGGTCTGTTATGTGGGGCATGCACATGGCAGTCGTTATTTTGCTGTGAGTCGAACGGCTGGAACCTTAACGATGTTTCGTAAGGTAGCGAATCCTGCATTGGCAGCAACGTCGGCTCCGGTCGATAAGCTGTTAGATAATCAATGGGGTCCTCCTGTTCAATAGACAGTGGATGAGTTTAGCTTTAGCTTGCCGCGCCTGAAAAACCTTGCTCCGCTTAGGGGCGTGCTTATGTACACCAAAAGGATGAATAAATGTATTACGAAACAGTGTTTGTTATTAACCCTGATGTCTCTCAGGAAAATGCACAGCAATTAACTGATCAGTTTGTAGAACGTGTTGAACAGGCCGCTGGCCGTATCGTTCGCCGTGAATATTGGGGTAACCGTCAGTTAGCCTATAGTATTCAAAAACGTAAACGTGGTCATTATATCTTGTTGATCACAGATGGTTCTGCCAAATCTGTGGCTGCTCTTGAGCAAGCGATTCGTCTTGAAGAACGTATCATGCGTTTCTTGACGGTTCAGTTGAATGAGCTTCCTACAGCTGCATCACCATTGATGCGTACTGAAACGAAAGCTGCTGAAGAAGTTGAAAGCAGTGAGTCAGATAAAGCTGAAGAGAAAACTGAAGAAGCTAAAGATGGCGAATCAGATAAAGTTGAAGAAAAAACAGAAGAAGCTGTTGTGGTAACTGAAGCTGAAGAAGCCGTTGTGGCACCTGAAGCTAAAGAAGCTGTTGTGGTAACTGAAAGTAAAGAAGGCTGAGGGAATAATCATGACAGAAGAAAAAAAAGCTGTAGAAACAACTACCTCAGAAACACGCACAGAGCGTCCTACTGAGCGCCCTACTGAACGTCCTGCTCCACGTCGTACACAACGTCGTTTTGTTCGTCGTCGTAAATATTGTAAGTTTTGTGCAGATAAAACATTGCATGCAGACTATAAAGATCCAGACAACTTGCGCCCTTTCATCACAGAGCGCTATAAAATCCTTCCTGCTCGTGTAACAGGCACATGTGCGAAGCACCAACGTCAATTAACCACTGCGATTAAGCGTTCGCGTGTTATTGCGTTGTTGCCATTTACACCTTTACATCATAACTAATACTTACCTTTAGATGAGTCAGCGCTCATTGCCGCGTGGGATTGAAGCGATTCTAGCGAATCGCTTCAGTTCTGCGTTGTTAGTTGTCATGTTTTTTGCTGGTGCAGTATGGTCTCCTATATTGTTGGCTGGTTTTATGCCGATGTTATCGGGTATGGTGATTGTGTCGTTGCATGTGTTAACAATGGCTTTGATCTGCTGTATTCTTTATGGTGGCGGTTCTCGTTATGGTTTAGAGGTTGGGTTAATCGCAACAGCAGTTGTGTTTGTTGCTTTTAGTTTCAATCAACTTCTTAGCCTTAGTTTTTTGGTGTTTTATGTGCTGATTCCTTTGATGGCTTCCTCTTTCATCATGATGAAAGATGGCTTAAATCGAAGTCTTATGCTGATTGTGACAAGTTGTTGTGTTTTATTGGTGATGGTTGCTCTTTTTGGTGACTTAGCCAATGATATAAAACAATTGGTTACATGGCAATTTGAGATGATGTCTCAAATGAAAATGGCAACGGAGATGCAGGACTTAATACCAAAAATAAAATCTATGTTGGAACTTGTTTTGCCTGCTATGTTTATGGGATTTGTTTTTTTTCTATGGACTTGGGCGATGTTGCTTGGTAGATGGTTTGCGCTAAGGTACCAGTTTTATGTTGGTGATAAACGAAAATTAGCTTCTTTTTCGATGAGTCGAGAGTATGCTGCTTTTTTAATTGTTTTATTGTTGGCTATTTTTATATTTTCAGATGGTATATTTTATATATCTTTGAATTTATTGTTATTTGTTGCAGGACTTTTTGCTTTTCAAGGTGTCCTTATTGCTCGTGAATGGTTGAAAAACCGTCGATCCAACTTTGGTGTAGGTATGATGTATGTTGTGTTGTTGATTCAACCATTGATGCTGATGCCTTTTGTCGTACTTGGCTTGCTTGACCTGCATTTTGATTATAGATGTTTAAAGAAAGGTATTTCTGGAGGAGAATGATGGAACTCATTCTGTTAGAACGTGTTGAAGGCTTAGGAAATGTTGGTGATGAAGTTACTGTGCGCTCTGGTTATGCACGTAACTATTTATTACCACAAAATAAAGCGATTTTGAGTACTGTTGGAAATCGTAAGATTTTTGAACGTCAACGTGATAATTTGGAAGAAAAACAACATACTGCAGTTGAAGAAGCTAAAAAAGCTTCTGTAGAAATGGCAGAGTTGAAACTAAATATTGAGCGTTCAACATCTGATGGTAAGCACCTTTATGGTTCAGTAAATACCACAGATTTAAGTTTACTACTTGTTGAAGCTGGTTATAAAGTTGAACGTAGACAAATCATTTTAGATCATGCGATTAAAACAGTCGGTGATTTTGATTTTCGCGTGCGTTTGCATCCTGATGTTTTGGCTCAGGTGCCATTATCCATCATCAGCACCAATAGTTAGTTGAGTCAAGCTGCATCCCAAAGCCTTAGGTCTCGTACACCGCCACATGCGTATGATGCTGAACGTGCGGTTTTGGGATGCCTTATGCTTGATCCTGAATCGTTGGAGTTGCTGGAGGGTGATTTACATCCTGAGCACTTTTATGTGGAAGCTAACCGGCTTGTTTTTCAAGCTATTCAAGAATTATCGCATCAAGGGCAGCCTGCCGATGCGATTACCATTAAAGATTACCTAGAGCAGCGTGCACAATTATCAAACTGTGGTGGGGAACCTTATTTAGCTGACCTTCTTTCTGTGGTTGGTAGCGTCTCCAATATTAAAAAATATGCACAACTCGTGCGTGATCGTTCAACCATGCGGCAGTTATTGAGTGCTTGTGGTGAAATCGTCCAAGATGTCTATGATGAAAGTGAGCGTCAAGTTGCTGCACACCTTGATGAAGCTGAAAAACGTATTATGTCTATAGCTGAGCACTTTAGTCGTGATAAACCTGCTTTTAGTTCAATGAATGAATTGATGGTGGAGAGTTATCGTGAGCTTGAAGCACGTTATGCTGAGCAAAAAGAAATCGTTGGTCTTACTTCTGGTTTTAAAGATTTAGATGAAAAAACATCAGGCTTACAGCGTGGTGATTTAATTATTGTTGCAGGTCGTCCCAGTATGGGTAAAACGGCTTTTGCGATGAACCTTGCCCGTCATGCTGCTTTTGATGTTGACGGAAAAGAAGCTGTGGCTGTCTTTTCTTTAGAAATGTCTTCTCAACAAATTGCAATGCGGATGTTGGCAAGTGAAGCACGCATTAATATGCAAAGTTTACGTACAGGTAAGTTTTCAGCTGAAGATTGGCGAAAAATTGCCACCGCAACAGGATCTCTTTCAGAGTCCTCCCTTTATATTGATGATACCGCAGCGATCTCTGTTTTAGAACTAAGGTCAAAGTGCCGTCGCTTGAAGCGTGAGCGTGGCTTGGCATTGGTGGTTGTTGATTACCTGCAATTAATGAGTGGCCGTAGTAATGTTGAACGACGAGATCAAGAAATTAGTGAAATGACACGCGCCTTGAAGGGTTTAGCAAAAGAGCTAAGTGTACCCGTTGTGGTGTTATCGCAGTTGAATAGATCTTTAGAGTCTCGTGCGGATAAAAGACCGATGATGTCAGATTTGCGTGAATCAGGTGCGATTGAACAAGATGCTGATATTATTATGTTTGTTTATCGTGATGAAGTATATAATAAGAAGCCTGAAAACGAAGGTTTAGCAGAAATTATTATTGGTAAACAGCGTAATGGGCCAACGGGTACGGTAAAACTTACTTTTATTGGTCAGTATACACGTTTTGAAAATAATACTTCGATGATGGAACGTGATTAAACAATGGTACGACCAGCCATTGCTTATATTGATTGTCGAGCTTTAGCTCATAATTATCTTTTTTTACAAAAAAAATCTTACCCAGCCACAGTCGTTGCTGTGGTAAAAGCCAATGCCTATGGGCATGGTTTATCTATTATTTCCCAAGAATTATTTAAACTAGGTTGCCGTTACTTTGCTGTGACAGATGTTTCTGAAGCGGTTATTTTGCGTCAATCTCTTGGTTTTGATGTCTCTATTATTGTGTTGTCAGGTCTTTTTGACCCTTCTGAAGCAGAGCTTTGTTGTGGCTATCAATTAACGCCTTTTATTAGTGAAGAGAGTCAGTTGTCATGGTTAGCCGCTTATCACTTTCATGCTCAAGTTTGGTTAAAGGTAAACTCGGGAATGAATCGTTTAGGCTGTGAAAATCTTCGAGAGTTGATTTATTCCTGCCAGAAGAAAGGCATTGTGGTTGAAAGTATTTGCTCTCACTTGGCTTGTGCGGATGAGCCTGAACACCTTTTAAATCATGAGCAGGTCAGGTTTATGCAGGATTTAAAAGAGATTTTTTCTTTGCCCATGTCCTTATTGAATAGTGCAGGTATACTGAGTATGCCTCAGTTTTCCTTTGAGTTTGTTCGTCCTGGTTTGGCATTGTATGGTGTAAACCCTTTTTCATCTAAAAGTGTCTTGTCATTAAAGCCTGTTATGCATTTGTGTGCGCGAATTATGCAAATCAGGGATGTTGCAGCAGGTGCTTACATATCTTATGGTGGAAGTTTTCGGGCTACAGATAGGATGCGTATCGCACTGGTTTCCTTGGGTTATGCTGATGGCTTAGTGCGGTCACTCTCTAATTGTGGTTACGCTTCTTTTGAAGGTAATAGCTTTCCGATTGTTGGTCGGGTTTGCATGGATTATTGTCTGTTAGATGTGGGTGATTCTCAGGTAAATGTGGGTGATGAACTGTGTTTTTTTGGTGCGTATCCTACGGCATTTGACGTTGCCGCTTTGGCTCATACTATTAGCTACACCCTATTAACAGGTGTTGGTTCACGGGTGAAGCGCATGGTAACGCCTTAAAGTTCATCATTAAGAACGGCGTTATTACTATTACTACTGCTATTGCTTACAGTGCTTTCTTCCATACCTTCACTCTCTAAGCTTGGTACTGGCCTTGGTTTAAATCTTGTCGGCTCTGTGCCTGAACGAAATGCCTCTAAAAAGGATCCTGCGGATGCACTTCTTGTCCGGTAGCCGCTTTTTTTATCAATAAGAACCCAAGATATGCCTTCTGGTTCTTTAAAGTCTTTAACGGGTTTGCCTTTGTGTAGAAACTGCATGGTTTCAAGCCAAATAGGTAATGCTGCTTTGCCGCCTGTTTCTCTTCGTCCTAGTGTTGAAGGTTGATCCTTTCCAACCCATACACCTGTTAAAACTTGTGGTGTAAAGCCCATGAACCATGCATCAATTTGGTCGTTGGTTGTGCCTGTTTTACCTGCGGCGGGTCGTTTCAATGCACGAGCCCTGACACCTGTGCCATGTTGAATAACACCTTTCATCATATTCACGGTGACAAATGCAGTGGCTGCATCCACCGTTTGTTTGGCCGGCAGCATGTGTTTGTTTAGCCCTATGACTGGATTGATGTGACAAGTTTGGCATCGGTGACCTGCAACCGCACGAATGAGGCTATGGCCTTTTCTATCTTGTACTTGTTGAACTCGGACTGGTTTCCAGTGTTGGCCTAGTGTGGCGAGTACGGTATACGATTCCGTTAGTTTTTCTAAGCTAACTTCGCTCGCACCTAGAGCGAGTGATAATTGGCGTGGAAAGCGATGCTCAAAATGAAAATTTTCAAGTGTATTTAAAAAGGTATCAATGCCGACATCTTGAAGTATCTTGATGGAAACTAAGTTACGTGAGTGTTCCAAGGCATTGCGAATAGTTACAGGACCCGCAAAATTATTTTTATAATTTTTAGGTGTCCATGTTTTGCCTTGGTTTTGCCCTGGAAAGACGAGGGGGGTGTCCATAATAATCGTTGCAGGTGTGAGGTCTTGGCTCATACCTGTAAAATATAAGAATGGTTTGAAAGATGAACCTGGTTGCCGTTTAGCTTGCTGAACGCGGTTAAATCGACCAAATTTATAATTAAAACCACCAACTTCAGCTAAAACAGTGCCTTTTTCTAAATCAATAGAAAATAAAGCTGACTCAATGGAAGGAGTTTGGCTAATTGTTGCCTTTCCCGCTTGATCGATGCGCAATAAAACTTCGTCACCGACCAACCAAGTGGAGTGTTGTTTGTTCTTTTTCCAAGACCACTTAGGTGCTTTGATTTGCCATGTTTTGATACCATCGTGAACCGTGAGTTTTTTTGCTTCGTTTCTTTGAATTAAGCCAGGGAAAATACCGTCAGAAGCAAGGCTACTTGTGCTTCGAGCCTTTTTCCATGAAGCGAATAATGCGGGCCATTTTTCTGGTTCATGGTGAGGAGGGGTGCGATAGAATTGCCGACCTTCGACATTCAAAACGCCTTTTCGTAAGGCGTGGCGCGCCACTTGCTGTGCTTCAATGGTATAAGGCGTGATGATGGTCAGGCCTTGTCGGCGTAAGTTTTCTTTACCAAATTCTTTTTCAAGTTGCTGATAAACACTGTGTCCATAAGTGTCTTCGAGCTTATTTTGTGGTAAAGGCTGAATGTTTAAAGGGGTGTTAAGTGCGTCTTCCACACTTTTTTTATCACTGAATTGAGTGATAAGCATGCGTCTTAAAACAATATCACGTCTTTCCTTGGCTAAGGAAGGATTTAAGTGAGGAGCGTATTTGCTGGGCGCTTTTGGTAAGGCAGCCAGCATCGCTGATTCGGCTAAGTTGAGCTCATCGACTGTTTTACGATAATAACGCCATGCCGCAGAACCAACACCATGAGAGCCTCGACCTAGGTAGATTTGATTGAGATATAGGTATAGGATTTCATTTTTACTAAAGGTTTGCTCGAGACGGTAGGAAAGAATGATTTCACGGACTTTTCGTTGCCATGTTCTTTCTGGCGAGAGTAAAAAGTTTTTGACCACTTGTTGTGTGATCGTACTCGCTCCTTGAACAACCCTTCCTTGCTTGATGTTGTTGTAAAAAGCTGACAAGATACGTGCTGGATTAAATCCAGGATGTTTGTAGAATTGTTCATCCTCAGTGGTGATAAAAGCATCTTTAAGGTGTTTTGGCATGTCTTCTAGGGGAACAAGTAGCCGATGTTCGTCTGCATACTCTGCCAAAAGTTTACCATTATTATTGTAAACACGGCTTGCAAGTGGTGGGCGATAGGAAGCAATACTATCTAGTTTGGGTAGAGAGCTGGCAAAGTGTAAATAAGCTGCTGTAACGACAATCATAGCAGAAAGGGTGAGTGTGAGAGTTATTTTGAGAAAGATGATAAAAAATCGCATTGAGGCAATCATAAAAGCATTGCAGCCTCAGGTGCAAGTCCGAGAGTTTGGTTTTACCATGATGGAGCTAATGGCAGTGATCGCCGTTCTATCTATTTTAACCGCAATTGCTGTGCCCGCTTTTTCAAATATGAAAGACCGATCTGGGATGTCAAACTTACATAGTACCTTGATGGCACATATGAAGCAGGGGCGTGTAAAAGGGATGGCAGAAAATAGAGATGTGGTAATTGAGTTTAAGCCAACAAAATTCAATTTAGCTGTAGCACCTGTACCATTACCTGTTGCTGGAGCGGCTTATGTATTTGATGCTCTAAAAGCGGCATCGACTCGTTCAGTTCCATCGGTAGAAGAGGAACGTTTGGTGAGCGTTCGTGATTTTTCTAATAAAATTTTAATTACTAAAAATGCACCATTAACAACAGCTGTTAAATTTTCTAGTGCTGGTGGTACAGCAAATACTACTATTACACTGACATCTTCTAATACCAATGTGGCAGTGAAAACAATTACACTTAATATTGTAGGGCGAGCATATGCATCGACGCTTTAATTCTTCGGAAAAAGGTTTTACATTAATTGAAGCAATCATGGCGATGGCGATCATTAGTATTGCCATGTTAGGCTTAGGGTCTTTTACCATCTCTATTATGGAAAAAGATAAGCTGGCTCATGATCGTAATCAAGCAGTGCAAATTGCTTCACAGGTCTTAGAGGAATGGAGTGGTGGAACACAGCTACCAACCTCGGTGGCTATTTTTGCGCAAGGGGTCACTCAACAGCTGAACACCTATAGTACTTTGCCAGCTCAAGGTGTGCTAATACCTAGCCCACCTCAATTCTATGTGGTTGGACAGCAGGTGGTGGCACAAGCTCTATTTGCAGGTGGCGTGGTAAAAGATCTTGGTTATGCCACTTATTTTAACAGTGCGACGGCAACTGTATCTCAAGTAGATCCTAATTTACGTGTTGTCACCGTGCTGTGGTCTGACAAAAAACAGCGAGATATTTATTCTGCTTACCGAGTGGTGTTATCTAATATGTCTGAAGTACCTCCAGGGCTATGAATATGCAATCTCAAGAAGGTTTTACCTTGGTAGAAATGATCATTGCGATGGCGATTGGTCTTGTGTTGATGGGAGGGGTTTATAGCAACTTTATGTTGCAAACAAAGGTGCAAAACTTCCAGTCAAGTGTCACGGATGTGACGCAAGATTTAACGCTTGTGAGCCAAGTGATGTTTAAGGAATTGAAGTCAGCAAGAAAGGGTAGTTTGGTCTATACGCCAGGTGCTACGCCGAGTGTTCCAACAACCTTGGACTATATAAATCGAGATGGGTATACAGGTTCTTTTAAGTATCAATTTTTACCTGGTCTAAATACAAAGTATTTGGGTAAAGATAGTTTGTGTTGGGTGAAAAAAACAGGGGGGAATTGTAATGAAGTTATGCGTGGTTTAAGTATCAATACTCTTGACCCTGATGATCTAACAGTCACCTTACCCTTGGGTTTTGATTTCTATACCTATATTTTGCCACCAGATCCTTATGGACGACCCTTACCAAGTGATGTTTATGGTATGCAGGTGATTACTTTGCGGGGTATGTATAAGACCACAGATAAAAAAACCGGTATTATTGAACATACTTTCAAGGTGTGGCAGAGGAATTAATTGTGCATAAAAAAGAAGAAGGCTTTGTTCTTATTGCGTCGTTAACGATTATCGCGCTCATGACGATGGGTAATTTAGCCATGTACTATCGCAGTGTCAGTAATATTCAAACCAATGCAGCATTGGCCGACCGTGCTCAAGCCAGTTACTTTGCTGAAACAGCGGTAAACTATATGGATTGGGCCATGCTGCCTTCAAATGATGCAGACCTAGATCCTTACACTTCTGCAGGCGGAGATTTTGGTGTGCTAAACTCCACGCCTCCAGCCGCTGCCGCCCCAGGCGCTGCTGCGCCACCACCGAATACAGTGGGAAGGCCTCAGTTTAATGTTAGTTATTTTGATAATCGAGCGCTGAATCTCAGAAAGGTAAACTTTACTGGGAAAGGCAGCGCGGCGAGTAATATGAAGCTAATGTGGAATGACTTGCCAAATATGAATCCCAATGCAGCAGCCTATTGTTTTCTTAAGTTAATGATCACAACAGATACAGTGAATGGTGTACAAAAAATTGAGACAACGGTAACCAATGTGTTGCCTGCTTCTGGTGAAGATGGTGCCTTAGTGTGGTTAACCGCTTCTCCAGTTGGTTCCTCTATGGATGGTGTCGGTGCGTTAGCTGATGTAGATATGGTTGTTGATCCAGCTCTTTTGGGCGGTGTGAACGGTGGCTATGATTTAGTTGTGTATGCTTTGGGTTATATTAACGGTAAACCACGGAATTTATTGCGGAAAAAGATTCGCGTGGTGCGTTGATAACTGTTAGTCCGTAGCTAAAAGTCTTCACTGTTGAGAATTAATAATGTGATTTATATCACTGCAAAGGAGTCATTCTTGCTGTTCTCTTCGTGTTTGCGTACCGTTCATGCCTTCTATATAATTTAGAAGCATTTTATTGAGATAGTAAAGAGTTGATTTGTGATCAAAAAGGAGATTATGATGAAAAATAGTATTTTAAGTTTGTTATTTATGGGGTTGCTACTTTTTGCAGCGCCGTTTACGGGTGTTGCTGGTAATGATAGCAACAATAGTGATAACGGTGATAGTAGTGAAAATAATAGCGGCAACAACGATGATAACAGCAACAACGATGATAACAGCAACAATGATAATAACAACTCAGTAGTTGACCTTGTTTGTGCCTGTACTGCGGTAACAACTGCAACACGTGACGATGGTGATAACAACGACGATAACGGCAGCAATGACAACGGCAGCAATGACAACGGCAGCAATGACAACGGCAGCAATGACAACGGCAGTAGTGATGGCAATGGTTTTGGCAATGGTGATCAAGACTCGCCTGGTGGGTCTTTAGAAAACAACAACGATAACAACAACAACGATAACAACAACAACGATAACAACAACGATAACAACAACAACAACGATAACAACAACGATAACAACAACAACGATAACAACAACAACGATAACAACAACAACGATAACAACAACAACGATAACAACAACAACGATGATAACAATGCAAATAGTTTGCTAGGTACGCCATGTGCGTGTCCAAATGGTACCCCTCCAGGTACTTGGGTAGAAGCTACAGGTGGTGTTTCTTCTTCTTTCCGTGAAATGGATGGTCAATAATACGCACTTAACTTTATAAGTTAGTGTTTAACATGAAGCCTCTCTGATTTTTCAGGGAGGCTTTTTATTTAAATAAATGAGGTATATTTTGTCTGCTAAAGTTCATTTAACTATTCAATCACATGCTCTAGTGTGGCGGGTCGCCCTTATTTGTGTGGCGATAGAATTATCTTTTGTGTTTCTGGATTGGCTTATTAATTACCAAAGAGGAATTGATATATCTCAAATCAGACGTTTATTTAATATTGCAAGAGAAGATGGCTTAGCTGGTTGGTTTGCTGTTTTTCAAACGATGTTTGTAGCCATGGTACTTTGGTTTATTACTTATATCCTGCATGTGCAAGGCATGCATAGGTGGAAAGTTTTTGGTTGGGGTTTTCTAGCTTTATTCTTTAGTATGATGGCGATTGATGATGGTGCTGTTGTGCATGAACGTTTGGGTAGCGCTTTTAAAGCTGTGATGGCTAATGGTCAAAGTGATTCTTTTGGTGCATCATTATTGTCGTTTTTTCCAAGTTACTCATGGCAACTTATTCTTTTGCCTTTCTTTTCTTTAGTTGGTTTGTTTATGTTGATTTTTGTGTGGCTAGAAGTTGGGGATAAAGCTAAGAGAAAACTATTGGTTCTATCTTTTGTTCCCCTGGTGATGGCAGTGGGTCTTGATTTTATTGAAGGTCTAGATGTTGATCATGCTTGGAATATTCAAACGTTTTTGGTTCATGATTATGATACAACGACTTATACTATTTCTCATTTTTCTAAGTCTTGTGAAGAGTTTCTTGAAATGCTGGGAAATACAATGTTTTTATATTTGTTTATGACACATGCTTTTTTTGTGATTCGAGAAGGTCTATCTATTTCTGTTCAAGAAAAATAACAATGGATAAGTGTTTGCATTGCTTATGTTATCGTGCATATTTGCACGGTTAGTCTTTCATAAAGGAGTCAGGTGTTGGGTCTCTTCTCAGGGAAAAAAGATGCGTTAATTGGTATCGATATTAGCTCTGTAGGGGTTAAGTTGATTGAGCTAGCTCATACTCGCTCAGGCTATGAACTTAAAAGTATTGCAATTGTACCATTGCCACGCGATGCGATTGTGGAAAATACAATTATTGATTCAATGGCTGTATCTCAAGCTTTATTAGACGTATTAGAAGTTGCTTCACCAGCTTCTCGAAATGTTGCTTTTGCTGTTTCAGGTAATGCTGTGATTATTAAAACAGTTCAGTTGCCAATGATGAGTGAATTTGAGCTTGAAATGTCTATTGAATTTGAAGCAGAACCGCATATACCTTATGATATAGAAGATGTGTTTTTAGATTTTCAAATTCTTGGTGGTGTGGAAGATGAGCCTGAAATGATGGATGTTGTTTTGGCGGCATGTAAACGAGAGGTGATTGAAGACTATCAACTTGTTTTGAATGAAGCTGCTTTACAAGTGAAGTGTGTTGATTGTGCCGTGTATTGTTTAGAGAATGCAGCGGAAATTGCCTTAGGTGATCAGCAGGAAGAAGAAAGTTTGATGTTAACGGATGAAGATAGTCAGGTGTATGCATTGGTAAATATTGGTGCCAATATGATTAACATTAATATTCAGCAAAATGGACAAACAGCTTTTGTTCGAGATCAATTTTTTGGTGGTGAAAATTTAACCGAAGAAATTCAAAAAGAGCATGGTGTTAGCTATCAAGCTGCAGAAAAGTTAAAAAAAGAACGTTTTTCTGAAGTGAGTCCCGAAGCACTAGATACATTCTATATTGGCTTAACATCTGAATTAGTACGCTCCTTGGATTATTATTCAGCTAAGTATTCAGAGTATCCCGTGCAAAAGTTATATATTAGTGGTGGAACAGCATTAATTCCAGATATCACGAATGAATTAGAGCAGCGCCTGGGTATTGAAACAGAGATTGTTGATCCTCTGCAAGCATTAAAAATACCAAAAAAGAAGTTTAAAAATGTTGACCTGAGTAGTATTGGTCCCATGATGATGGTTCCCATTGGTTTGGCCTTACGGTCTTTTGATAAATAATAGATGTCTTGATTTTGGGATAAAACAATGATTCGAATTAATCTTTTACCTTATAGAGAGGATCGTAGGAAGCAGCAAGTACTGGAGCATGTCATTGTTCTTGCTGTTGCTATTGTGATTGCTATTACGGTGTGTGTTGGCATGCAGCTTATGGCAAGTTCAGAGTTAGATTCTATTCAAGCTGAACAGGCTATTTTGACGAAGAAAAATGCTGAGTTAGTGCAGCTTCTTGGTAAAACTAGTGGTTTAGAAACATTGCGAGAAGAGGTGCAGCGTAAACTAGACTTGGTAGATACTCTGCAAAAAGGTCGTTTTCGTTCGCTCGAACTATTACTAACGATTTCAAGGCTTACTCCAAATAATCTATGGCTAGACTCAATCTCAGATAAAAAAGGTAAAATTTCGTTAACAGGTTATGCAGAAACCAGTGTGAGTATTTCCGAGTTCATGAGTGACCTTGAAAACTCAGAAGCTATTTCGAGTGTTAATCTTGGCAGTGTTGAAACTGATGAGTCAGCAGAAGAATTACCCGTAAAGTCATTTGATTTAACAGTTATGTATGATTTGACTGGCACAAAGTAGGTAGAGGTTTTATATGAATAACTTTATTACGTCTTTTTCTGCTCTTCTACCATATCCTATGTGGCAGAAATTTATGATGTTGGCAGTGATCGTGGTTGCTATTTTAGGACTATATATCTTTTTATCTTGGGTTCCTTTGAATGAAGATATTGTAAGGGCTGAGAGTGACTTAGAGCGGATTACAAAACAGGTTAGTGAAAATCAACTAAAAGCACAGGATTTAGATAGGAAAAAGAAAGAGTTTGAAGGCTTGGAGCGATCACTAAAGGTTGCCTTAAGTATGTTACCTACAAAATCTGAGATTCCAAAATTATTAAAAAATATTACATGGGCTGGTAAGCAATCTGGTTTGGTTTTTAAAAAATTTAAACCAGGTCGTGAAAAAAACAAAAAGCAAAACTTTTATGCTGATATGCCCATAGATATTGAAGTTTATGGCTCGTTTAAAGATTCGATAGCTTTTCTTTCTAAAATAGGCGAGTTACCACGGATTGTCGATATGCAACGCTTGAGCCTGAAGCGTGCCAGTAAAGAGGATAAAAACATGGAAATGACAGGGCGTGCTATGACGTATCGTTTTATTGAATCAGGGGATGCAAATAAATGATTTCTTTATATCAATTTACTTCTAAGGTAAAAGAAATGATGCCCTTACTTCATAGAATGTTCTTTTTGTGTGCATTATCTGTGCTATGTTTATATTCGACGACAGCGTTTTCAGCTCAACTTGAAAAGGTGCGCCTGATGCAAGCGGTTGACGGTGAAAAAGTATATGTCTACTTTGATGAGTCAGTTCCTTATCAGGTATTTGATTTATCAGCACCTAGGCGTGTTGTGTTTAACTTTCCTGAAATTGGCATGAACTCTTCGATAAAGCCGATACAAAGTTCCAGCTCTAGTTTGCGCGTCTCTCCTGTGCTTTCGAGTCAGGGTGTTCGTATGGAGTTAGAGTTGCTTAAGGGTGTTGAATATAAGGTAGAAGAACAAAAGAATTTAATTATCATTCATTTAAATAAGACGATTCGTGATGTTAAGTTAGAAGGGCGTCAAACCATTTTACAGTCCTTAGAGGTGATCGAAAGAGGTGATGTCTCAGAACTACATTTACGTGGCTTTAATTTGGACATTAATCATAATGCATATATTTCAAATAAAGGTCAGCGTATGGTTCTTGATTTGTGGGGAGCTAAATCTCGTCTAGTAAAACATAACTATCAATATTCCTTTGAACATATTCGTGATATTTCTGTCGGTAAAGAAGAAAGTCGTGTGCGTATCGTTGTTGGCTTAAAGGGTGGTGAATCCCTAAAATATCAGGTTGATGCTCAGAAAAATGAGCTAATTGTTCGTTTTGGTCAAGTTCATACTTCAGTAAGAGAAGGTATGATTCAAGTCGAAGGTGTTGATTTCAAAGCAGATGATCGTATTGCTCGTCTTTTCATTCGCACGAATTCGGATCACCCTGTTGTTAACCTTGAAAAGAAAGATGATATGGTGTTGATTGATATTCAAAATGCTCAACCAAAACAAGGGCAAGAACGTTCAATGGATGTGCGTTCTTTTTCTGGCCCAGTGTCTCAAGTCGATGTGTATCAAAAAGAGCAAGATGTGCGTATTATTGCTCGTTTACGAGGAAAAGTGACAAGCTCTTCTTTTCAGCAAGGAAACTTATTAACCATTACGTTGGAGCCTGAAGATTTAACCTCATCTCGTGGCGGTGGCAGCGGTAATGACACACTTGCCTATGTGGGGCAAAAAGTCACCTTTGATTTTAAAGACATTGAAATTGCCAATGCTTTATTATTTATCTCTGAAATGGCAAACATGAATATTATTATGTCGGATGATGTTAAGGGAACCTTGACGATGCATTTGGTTGATGTGCCTTGGGATCAAGCGCTTAGCCTTATGTTGAATGCGCATGGTTTAGCAAAGATTCAAGAAGGTAATGTGATTCGGATTGTGTCGGTCGATGTGTTGCAAAAGGAAAATGAATCTAGGTTAAAGGCGCAACAAGGGTCAGCACAACTTGCCCCTCTCGTGACAGAGTTTGTGCCATTGAGTTATGCCAAGGCTAATGATGTCAAAACCATGCTTGAAGATGCCACCAAGCAAGTGCAAAAAAAAGCAGGCGGTGAAAGTGGCAATGCAAACAGTGGCGTGAAATTGCTTTCTGCTAGGGGCAGTTTACTCGCAGATCCACGTACGAATACATTGATTATTCAAGATACCCAAGCTTCAATTCTTAATATTAAACGTATGATTGCATCCATTGATACACCTGTTGAGCAAGTCTTGATTGAAGCTCGTATTGTGGATGCTTCAGACCAATTCCAAGATAGTGTAGGTATCCGTTGGGGTGGTTCTTTAAACCGCAAAACGAACTATGATTTCCCTGGGGCTATTTCACTTGGCCCAGTGGCCACAACAGCGGCTAATAATGCTGCTATTATAGGTGGCGGTGTTGCCACCGCGACAGGTCGTGGTTTTATGGTTGATTTACCTGCCGCTGCGGGTGCTGGTACAGGTGGTGCGATAGGTCTTAGCTTAGGATCTTTTAGTAATATCTTTAATTTAGACCTTGAAATTTCTGCTGCTGAAACCGATGGACTGGCCAAGCGTATTTCAAACCCAAGAATAGTCACTGCCAATGGTGTTTCGGCCACCATATCTCAGGGTGTCGATGTTCCTTTTATCACGCCAGGGAGTGCTAATGGCCCACCCACAGTTAGTTTTAAATCTGCGAGTCTTGGTTTGACTGTGACACCAATGATTACTGCTGAAGATAGTATTGTGATGGATGTTAGTTTAAGTAATAATGCACCAACAGGTGATGTCGTTTTAGGAAATCCTGTGATTGGTACCAAGAACATACAAACAAAAATTAAAGTTAATAATGGTGAAACTGTTGTTATTGGTGGTATCTTTACGCAAATTAAATCAAATAGTGGTGGTGGTGTACCTGGTTTATCTCGTATTCCTATCTTAGGCTGGTTATTTAAGAATAAAACCAGCGTTGATAGTAAAACGGAACTTTTAATCTTTTTGACACCCCGAATTGTTGACTCTAGTCTTCAGTGATTATTTAATAATTTTTACTATGGTGCGGTAGATCACTGCATTTATTTTCTGTTTATTGTCTATTTGTATAACTTATTTGTGCTTAGAGGATTCTTATGATGAAATTTCATCGTTTTTTTAATTTTTTTGTTATTTTGTTCGTATCGTTTTTATATGGCTGTGGGGCTGCCCCAACGGGTGGTACAGCAGGCGGTGTAGCAGTAACACCTGTAACACCTGTAACACCTGTAACAGGTGTAACACCTGTAACACCTGTAACACCTGTAACACCTGTAACACCTGTAACACCTGTAACACCTGTAACACCTGTAACAGGTGTAACACCTGTAACACCTGTAACACCTGTAACACCTGTAACACCTGTAACACCTGTAATCACAAATATCATTGGTAGCGTTGGCGATGGCCCTGTGGTTGGTGCACGTATTAGTGTGACTGATGTCAATGGTCTTGCTGTCAATGTCGGCACGGTGATCAGTGATATTTATGGACGTTACCAAATGAATGTACCTATTCCAGTCGTATACCCTTTAACGGTGACCGCTTCTGGTGGTAATGATCAAACATTGGTGGCTGCGGGTGCGCCATCAACACTAGCAGCTTCTTTTGTGACCACGATGCAGCAAGGTGATGCTTATGCAAATATTTCTCCTTTAAGCACGATGGTAACAGCCTTAGCTCAGCAGTTTGTAGGTGGGATAACATCAATAAATGTGAGTAATGCTTATCTTTACGTGAGTCGTGAATTAGGTTTAGGTTTAAATAATATTATTTGGCCAGCTACTTCTAGCACCTCGAAGCTTAATTTTGATCCTCGATTATTAAACGCAACGCAATATGCCGCTTTACTTCAGGCCAATGAAGTCATCGGGGAAATTCTTTCTCGTGCAGCAAAGATTCACCCAGGTGTTCCAAAAACACAAATTATCAATGATATTGCTAATGATTTAGTTGATGGTCAATTGAATGGCAGTAATGCAGGTGTATTAATTACAAATGCTGCGTTGATGACAGATGTGTTGCAAATTCGTAATAGTGTTTTTAAAGATGTTCAACAAAGCGGTATGATTAAGCTGGGCGCAACAGCTATTAATGGTGACGGCTATACGAGTATAGCCACAAGGTCGGTACTCGTTCAAGCTGCTTCAAATGTGGGTCAACCCATTAATGCAGTCACTGATCTGCAAAACCCAACAATTGTTTCTGCTGTGAATACAACACAAGCAAATAAAGCTGCAACAGGTGTGAACACTGTTAACCTAGCTTTTCAAACGACGACAGTAGGCGCTGCTAGTGTTTTGGGTGACGGGAAAGAAAGTTATACTGTTTTTGTCGATGTTTTGAATGCTCAAGGTCGACCAGCTGCGAATCAGTTTGTGAATTTAAATTATCCAACAGCAACGAATACGAATGTACGTATCCTGACAGTCACTAACCCTACAAATGTGAATGGTCGTGCTGAGTTTACTGTTTTACAAAACACAACAGTCAATAATACCTTAAATACAGACGCAACAGTTGGAGCTATTGCCTCTGGCGTGGTTGGTTTAAAATTTATTGCTTGTGGTCAAGGCTGTGGTGCTGCTGGTGGTGGTCAACTTAATGTCGCGGTAGTGACTCCCGCAGTAAACCCAATGCCAGCTGATGGCAGCCCGATTACCGTTCATGTGAATACAATACCTGGTAATATTGTTAATTTATCTAAAAATATTGGCACAGCAACATCTGAAGTGATTACCGCTGTGAATGGTGGTACGGCAGATGCTAATGGTCTTGCTATCTTCACTATTTCTGATTCGGTGGCAGAAACCATTAATTTAACCGCGCAAGATGTCGCGGGTAATACATCAGCTTTAAATTATACGTTTATCCCTGCTGTGGGACAAATGATTGTCACGGCTACTCCAACGACGGTTCCCGCAGGTGGTAGTCTTTCAACTGTAAGTGTTAACTTAAAAACAGGTGGCCAGTTAGGCCAGGCGGTAATTGGTGAGAAAGTTGCTATTTTTACCAGTGGTGCAGCTTCATCGACTGCTCAAACCGCGACGACAGATGCCCAAGGTCTTATTAGTTTTACTGTTTTTAGCCCTACTGTGGAAACTGTTACTGTCACGGTGAAAACCAGAGATGGTGCAAAACTACCAGGTGTGGTGCAAACAGGTGTTGCCACAATTATCTTTAATGATGTGATTGCGGATGTGATTTTTTCATCCTCCAAAACAAATTTAGCTGCAGATAATATAACCACAACTTTGTTATCAGCCACGGCTCTGAACAGTACATTACAACCCTTATCAGGGCGAATTATCAAGTTTACGACGACGACAGGCACATTGACTGACTTGGCTGGCAATGCCTTGTTTCTTGGAGAAGTGACAACAGATATTACGGGTAAAGCACAAGCTTTCTTAAAAAGTGCGACACCTACTCCGTTAGGCACGCCTGCAACAGTGATTGTGAATGCTGGTGTTGGTGCAGCGGCGGTAAGTAAAACACAACTTATAGATTTTACTGAAGTAGTTGACCCTACTAAATCGAATATTAATGTGAGTCCAGCTGGCTCGATTGCAGCCGATGGTGTGAGTACTGGTGTGGTTCAAATGAAGCTGCTTGACTCTAAAGGTGCTGCTATTAAAGGAAAGGTTGTAAACTTTGCCGACCCTTATGGTTCATCGGCTATTTTTTCAGCCAGTGCTGTCACGACAGATGGGACAGGTGTGGCCACGGTCAGTTTGACAGATATTAAGGAAGAGGTCGTCGATGTTTATGCTTATGTGGATAATCTTACTCCTTTTAAAACCACTGTGCCATTTCAAGCCGCAGTGAGCCAAGTAACACTAAACTCTGCATCCAGTAGCTTACCGTCTAATAGTAGCACAAATATTACGATTCAAGCACTTGATGCGAGAGGCGTGGGTTTAGTTGGTCGAAGCATTACCTTAAGTGCTACAGGTGATGGCCCTGGTACGGCTCAGGTTACGCCTAACAGCGTAACCACAGGTGCGTCAGGAACAGCGACTGCTGTGGTGACAAATGCGAATAAAGAGCTTGTTACTGTAAATGCAACAAGCACTAATAATGTTTCCGCCACCCCTGTGAAGGTGAATTTTACAGCGCCTGTTGCGTCTATGACATTAACGATTCAGCCAGCTGGCGGTGCTGTACCTGCAGATGGTAAGTCTACAGCTACTGTGGTTGTGAATGTTAAAGATGTATATGGTAGCCCTATTGTGAATCAGAACGTGGTATTTTCTGATTATACGACTATTAAGACGGGAAAGGCTTCAGCAGCACAGCTTTCGGGTTCAAATATTGCCACAGATGCAACGGGTACAGCACAGATTACAGTGGTTAACCCCGTGGCTGGTACGGTGACCATTCAAGCCAATGCCGCTGGTACGAAGTTAACAGGTACGATTAATTTTGCGTTAACAAATCTACAAGTCCTTGTCACAACACCGAATGCACCATTTATCGCTAATAATGTAGCACATGATGTTTATATTGATGTTAATGATCAAAATGGTGCTCCACAAGCGGGGCAAACGCTTACTTTAGCAACTGATTCTGCAACAGCTATCCTATCTCTAACAACAGTCACAACGGATCTTTATGGTCAGGCTAGCCCTATTCCAACATTGACAAATAGTGTGGCAGAGCGAGTAAACTTAAGCATTACAGATGCAACAGGTAATACCGCTTTCTCTGTACCCATCACATTCATCTCTGCAAATGCAGATCGTGTGACCTTATCTTCAACACCCCAGAGTGTTCAGCCTGATGGCGTAACGCCTTTTACCATGACAGCAACGGTGAGTGATATTTATGGCACCATTACACCCAGTGCTTTGGTTCGTTTCAGTACGGTTGATCCATATGCCGTTCTAAGTGCGTCGAATCAATTAACGGATGTCAATGGACGAGCGCAAATACAAGTTTTCAGTCAAAAACCAACAGTAGCACCAATCACAGCAACCTTATCTTCTAACCCTACAGCCACAACACCAACAGCTGTCACGCCTGTTACCTTTGAAGAAGTTGTTTCAAATATACAAATTGCTGTTGTGGGTAGTCAAACAGTACCGATTGATACTTATGTAGATATTCAAGCAACGGTATTCTCAGGTGCAAACCCTATAGCCAATCGTGTGGTCAACTTTAGATCTTCTGGCTCTGGTGTGTTTAGCAATGCTGGAACAGCAACAACTGATAATAAAGGTGTGGCTATCATTCGAGTGAGCAGCGCTGTTGCTGAAAATTTATCCGTCATTGCCAATGCAAGTGGTACCGACTCTGTCGCACAGCAAGTCACTTTCACACCGCTTGTTTTTACATTATTAATGTCAACCTCTCCAGCTTCTGGAGCCGTAGCTGCTGATAATGCTTCGGTCGTTCGAGTGATTGTGAATGTGAAAGATGCGAATGGTGTACCCATTAACGGGCAGCTAGTGACTTTTAAAGACATCACAGTTCCAGCATCCGCTGCCCAAATGTCCGCATCTTCCTTAGTGACTAGCGCATCAGGTACAGCAGTGATTGATGTCAGCAGTGCGCAAGCAGGCATTTCGGTGATTGAGGCAACAGCAGGTGCTAAAGTAGTCTCAAGTAATATTAACTTTGTGAGCACCACAGCACTCATTTTACAAATTGAAGCGGTCAATCCAAGTAGTCCCGTTGATGTAAATAACCCATCCAACCCTGTAAATGGTGTCTTTCCAGCTGGTTTGAATACTTATACGGTGACCGTTCGTGCAAAAGATGCCGCAGGTCAACCTTTAGCAAATAACGTACTATCAATCACGAGTAACTCACCAACGCTAACATTTGGTCAACCTGCCCAAAATGTTTCTGGTTTACCAAGCATACAATTAACCACAGATGCGTTGGGAGCAGCGACAGTTCAAATAGCAAATTCTATATCCGAACAGGTCACTTTAACCCTGAAAGGGCCAGCACAGCTTGTGTCAACACAACAGACCATTCAGTTTGTTTCTGAGCAAGCACAAACCATTTCTATGACGGCCAATCCAGCTTCTCTTCGTAATGATGGTACGCCATCCAGCTTAATTATTAATGTGTTGGATGCCAATGGTGCAGCAGTTCCCAATGCTTTTATTAAATTGACTAAGGATACGTATTCTTCAGCTTTATTATCAAATGCCATTTTATATACCGATGCTCAAGGATCGATTACGACACAAGTCAGTAATCAAGTTGAAGAGTCTGCAACCATTACAGCGTCATTACCTTTGAACTTAAATCAAATAGGTGGAGTGCCAACGGCTGTTGCTTCGATAAGTTTTGGTCCTGCGGTCACTGATTTAGTGTTTAGTGCAGCACCTTTAAGTACGCAAACAAATGATGGTTCACCGGCTACAATCGCTAATAAAATCACCCTATCAGCAACGGTGTTAGATAACGGTAGACCACTAGCTAACCGTCCTGTCACATTTACGACGACTGGAACGGCTGTTCTTGATGCGTTAAGCAATAAGAAAGTAATCGTAAATACAAATGCACAAGGTGTGGCGTTACTACCAAATATGTCGAACTCTATTCCTGAAGTGGTGACGGTTACAGCTGCGATTGATACTTTTGTTCAAAGTGTGGATGTTACATTCACACCATTAGTAGGTACAATGTCTGTGACTCCTCTTGGTATGGATAATGCCATCGCAGATGGTGTGAGTGCAATTACCGTGATTGTGACAGTAAAAGATGTCACAGGTATTCCTATTGCAGGGCAAGAAATTATATTTAGTGAGTTTCCTGGTACAGCGGCACAGTTATCTGCCTCAAAGGTGTTAAGTGATGCAACGGGAACGGCCACGATTCAAGTCACAACACCAGTCGCGGGTGGCGTAACGCTTATCGTGAAGGCTGGAAACAAGTCTGCCAGCCAACTACTTAGTTTTGCACAGCCGCAAACATTGCAGGTTGCAACGATATCAGTGACGAACCCTGTGATGACAAATCAAATTTCAGATAATTATGGTCAGATTATTCTTGAAACAAGAGGTAAGACAGGGCTACCGCTCGGTGTGCAAACATTAAACCTAGGTAAGGATTCTGGTAATTTAGTTTTTAAAACGAACCCTGTTGTGAGTGATGCTAATGGTATTGCGATTATAGAATACAGAAATAAGCTTACTGAAGCTGTCAATATTAGCATTACAGATGCCACGGGAGTATTGTTGAATACAATCCCTGTGCAATTTGTAGCTGATAACGCACAGGCAATCACATTGTCTTCAAATACGACGAGTGTATTACCTGATGGTGTTGCTGTTGCAACGTTAACTGCAACAGTACGAGATATGACAGGAGCAGCGGTACCTAATGGATACATTGAATTTACAACAGTGAGTAATGGTACAGTTGATCCCTTTGCTATTTTATCGATTCCTTCTGGATTCACAGATAATTTAGGTCGTGTCACAGCAACAGTGAGTAGAAGTGCTGCAAGCCCCAATATTACGATTACAGCAAGCTTGGCTTCTAATATTCCATTGTATAATACTTTACATACAACCGTTCTTAATGGTGCATCCAATACATTGACAGCCACACAACTTGCATACCATGATGGTTTTCTAGCATCTGGTGCAGGTGTTGCGACTAAATCAATTAACTTTGAAGAACCCGTTGCATCCATTACATTAGAAACAGATTTAAATAATGTGGCCGCTGATGGTGTAACAACTGCAACCATCACAGCCACAGTGAGAGGGCCATCGGGCGCTCTTCTGGGAAATAGACCTGTTGTTTTCACAGCAGCGCCAGCAGCCTTAACATTGGCACAAGTAAATACAGGCATAGGAACAGTGTCCCCACAAGGCATTGCAATTACAAAAATAAGTCACTCTATTGCGGAAGCTGTGATAGTTACAGCCACAGTAAGCGGTTTGTCAAAAACCTTGATGGTGAATTTTGCACCTGTAGTGAACTCTGTCTTATTAGGTCAAGATACCGCTCAATCAGGCTTGAAGGCCAATGGTGCTGATACTTATAATATTACAGCTCAAGCATTGGATGTGAACGGCACTGGTATTGCCAATGCAGTGATTACTTTTTCAGCAGTAAGTACAGGTATCTCTGCGGTCACACCATCTTCAGGTATTACCAATAGTGCAGGTGTGCTTGTTGCAACCGTGAGTGATTTATATACAACGGGTGAAGTCGTGAATGTGGTCGCTGAGGCTAGTCAGAAATTATCGCCAACTTTAAGCCTGGCTTTTGACCCAACAACATCCGCTTCTGCCATTAATTCTTTATCAATATCGGGATCTCAATTTTCAATATTGACCGATAATTCAGACATGTCGGTGTTAAGTGCGACAGTGCTGGATATTAATAATGCTGTGGTTCCGGGTATTGTGGTTTCTTTTAGCGCAGATGGTGGTCAGCTGAGTGCAGGATCGGCTGTGACTGATTTACTTGGGGTGGCTCAGGTGAATTTATCATCTGGCACATCAGATCCATCAAACCGTATTGTCACCATAACCGCCAGTGTGTTGGGCGGTGCTTTGAGCGCGAATACCTCTGTTTTAACAACAGGAACAACACTCACATTGGGAGCCGTCACAACAGGCATTGATTCTGCAGGCTTACCATCACCATTAACGGTCTTGTTACAAAATGCTGGTGGATTGCCAATAGCAGGTAAAACGATTTCTCTTTCTTATCAATCTTTAAGTATAGCAGCTCCTTTTTCTGCACTTAGTTTCTCTGCTCCTGCAGCTATGCCAATATTTACAGGCACAACGGATGTATCTGGTCAATTTGTGGTCGATGTCTATGGGGTGACACAAGGACCAGTCAATGTGATCGCCGCTGGCATGGGTACAACTGCTTCTATGATTTTTAATGTGAGTAATACAGGTGGGTCATTTGCCATTGTATCACCGACCATTGATCCTTATAGTTTAAGTACGAATACAGGCCTTTCTATTAGCGTTCGTTCTCCCAACCTGTCTCCGATTACCTTAGCGACAAGTTTTGGTACTTTTCAAAATGGTAACTCTGTGATTGATATTCCTAATCCAGCTACTCTGGCAGTAGGTGCGACTTGGACAGGTACAGCAATATTAACCGCAACGGGTGCTGGCGTGGCAACAGTGCAAGCGATTGATCGCAATGATGCTACAGTATCTGATGTCATGACAGTTGCTGTATCTGCACCTGCGGCAAATGCGGTTTCTATTTCAGTACAAACAAACATTGCGGTTTTAGCTCCAAATAAAGGGGCTGGTGGTGATATTGCCGTGCTGACTACGACTGTGCGGGATCAAAATGCCAGTCCTGTTGGTGGTGCTGAGGTTCTGTTTCAAATTGAGAACCCAACGGGTGGTGGTGAAGTGATTTCACCAGCCATAGGCGTTACCGATTCCTCTGGGCATGTGGTCGCAAGCTTTATCTCGGGTGTGCAAAGCTCGGGGGCAAAAGGGGTCAATGTTAGAGCAACTGTTATACAAAATGGTGTTCCATCTGCGATTAGCAATACAACAAATATTGTGATCGGTGGTACGGCTGCTTCTGTTGTGATTGGTACGGGAGGTAACATTTTAGAGCTTAGTGTGACCGAATATCAATTGCCGATGAGTGTGATGGTGGCTGATTCAAATGGTAACCCCGTCCGTAATGCACAGATAACATTATCGGTTTGGCCGCTTCAATACTCAACAGGTTTTTGGGCTCAAGATATTAATAATATTTGGTTTCCCAATATCACATCTACTTTAGACAATGAAGATGTGAACGAGAACCTCGTGATTGATGTGGGTGAAGATTTGAATGGTGATAATATTTTAACGCCACCGAGTACATCTTCAGGCACGATTCCTGCTTTTGTTACGACAGATGCCAATGGTGTGGCTAATTTTAATTTAACCTATCAAAAGCAAAGCTCTGTGTGGATTATTGCAAGAATCCGTGCCAGTATTTTAGCGCAAGGCTCAGAAGCGGCAAGCTCATTAACCTTACGATTAGCTTCTTCTATTGCAGATGTGGGCTTTTTACCTGACTCTCCTTTTTCAGTGAAAACAAGCAATGTGACCATGACAGCCACAAATCAAATGTTGCCTTCAGGAACGTCGAGTAATGTGGAAATTCAAGTGAAAGATGCACGAGGCATTGTCGTTCCCAATGAATTGATCACTGTGGCTATCACGGGCTCCGCAACATTTGATGGTTATAGCGTTGCCACAGATTATTATACCGGTGTGAATGGTATCGTGACTGTTCTGGTGCAAGATAATGTTGCTGAGAACAGTGTGTTGAGTGTGACACAAGCAGGTAAAGTACAGGCATTAACCATGTACTTTGGTTCAGAGGTTCGTTTATTTTCTCAAACGAGTGTTGTGCTTGCAGATGGCTTTGATGTTCATAGTCTTATTGTGCAGGCTTTGGATGCCTATGCTAATGCGATTCCCAACATGCCAATAAGTTTTAGCGCCAACTCTCAAGGCGTGCTTGAATTTTTTCCACAAGCAGGGGTTGTGACAAATTTAGCAGGTGAGTTGATGACCGATGCCTCAGGTGTGGTGAGAGCTGTTGTTGCGAATACGTTCCCAGCAGGTGAAACCATTGCCTTGCAAGCGATGTCAGGCTTGGTGTTTTCTACCCCAGCATTGCAATTACCTTTCTTGGCGACGCTGGGCGTGATTACAACTCCTGTGCATCTGTCGATTACTGCAAGTCAGTTTTCTGTGAAAACAGGCGGCGGGGATAGCAGCGTTATTAGCGTGACGCTTCAAGATGATACCTATGCTGTGATTCCTAATAGCACCGTATCTTTCAGCACAACGGGTGGTTTGTTAACCGCCAATAGTGCGGTGACTGATGCTTATGGTCAGGCAAGCGTTGCTTTTACAGCGGGGAATTCAAACTTTAGTAACCGTACGGAAGTCATTACTGCTAAAGCAGCAGGTAACAATGCTTTAACAGCAAGTATTCCAATTGTTGTGAATGGCTCTCAGGTCACGACTTCATCACAGCAAAACACATTAACCATTGGTGGTGTTGATGATCTGTTAACGATTACCGTGCAAGATAGTGCAGGTACCGCGATATATAATGAGCTTGTAAACTTGTCTGTGACTCCAGGTATCTCATTATACACAACCCTGGGCAATGCTCTACTTCCACCATTTGATGGCTATACAAATACACAAGGCCAGTTTATTGTGAATGTAAGGGGTAATATATCTGGTGTAAATAGTGTGACAGCCACTGCTTTGAATGCGCAAGCAGTACAGCCATATCAAGTGGCAGCTATTGGCCAAGCCTTTGCGATTACACAACCTTCAGTAGATCTTTATGCGATGAGTGTCGGTGATACTTATACCTCTGTGACTGTTTTTGTACCTGCAGCTGTAGGAATAGCAAATTATACTAAAGTTGCATTTAACAGTTCTATCGGAGATTGGAGAAATAGCACCAGCAACATACCTGGTTATATTGAAGTTACTGTGCTGGCAGATGGTTATGCAACTGCTGATGTATATTCCACTGTATCAGGCATAGATGTCATCCAAGTTTTTGATATTGCCAATAAAAATACAAAATTGACAGCTAAAATGGTATGGGCTACGCCTGTGAATCAAGCAACGCAGATGATAGTTAGTACATCGACCTCTTCGTTATTACCGAGTATTGTTGGAGGAGTTCAAAACCAAGCAAGGATTTCAGCTGAAGTGTTGGATAGTGGCAATGCTTCTGTTGCAGGCGTAGGTGTGACCTTTGCCATTCGAAACAGTACAAATAGTGGTGAAGTCATTAACAATGTATTTGCGATTACAGATGCCGGAGGTGTTGCGCAAACAACGTTCACGTCAGGTACGCGCTCATCTTCTACTCAAGGTGTTGATATATATGCAACTGTGGTGAGTACAACCAATGTGCCAATACCTACGCAAAAGGTGAATATTATTATTGGTGGTACAGCTGGTTCAGTGGCTATTGGTCATGCAGACACCGTGGCTGAAGTGGCAGGAGGCGGTGCTTATTCTTTAACGTTTACTGTTTTGGTTGCTGATGCTGCAGGTGCTGCTGTGCCCAATGCTGTGGTGACATTAAATATGTGGCCTGAAGATTATTTATATGGTACATGGAATCCTGTTTATACAGCTACTTTTTCAAAAGGCATTTTTTCAGGTTGTACATTTGCTTTTTATGAACCAAGTTATGGTCTTCCAACGTTAATTCCAGCACCTCTTCCTGATCCCTGTACCTCAACTCAAACTATCAGGGTACCAACGTTAGGTGTGAGCATGTTTCCAAATGAAGATCAGAACTTGAACTTAATTTTAGACGTAGGTGAAGACCTCAATGGAGATGGTCAATTAACGCCAGGTATTTCGATGGCTGGTACGATTCCCCTTTCTGTGACAACAAATGCAAATGGTCTGGCAACTTTTGACTTCACTTACCTTAAAGCTTATGCACCTTGGCTTATTAATAGAATCACAGCAACAACGGCAGTGAAAGGGACTGAAACACAAAGTGATTTATTGTTTCAGTTACCCATTACTGCTTCAGCTATGACTATACAAGGGGCTCCACCAGTTTCATCACCCTTTGGCTTATAAATCACATCTCATCCTCATCGGTTTGATGGGGGTGGGGAAGTCCACCATTGGACGGCAGCTTGCCTCTTGTGTGGGTACGACTTTTATTGATACAGATCATGTGATTGAGGATGAACAACAATCAAGCATCTCTGATCTTTTTGAGCAGCACGGTGAAGCTTATTTTCGTCAGTTAGAAAAAAAGGCTTTGCACAAGTTAGTTCATGAATCCCATCAATATGTCATCGCAACAGGCGGTGGTATGGTGATTCAGAAACAAAATCGTGATTGCATGCAACAACACGGTGTGGTGATTTGGCTCAATGTTGAACCTGAAGCGATTTATCAACGTGTACGTGGGAATAAAAATCGACCTCTGTTGCAGCAAACGGATGCGTTGCGAAAATTACAAGACCTTTATGTTCAACGTGAAGCTTGGTATCGATCTTGTTGTGATCTGGAAATCAAGAGTGGTTCTTTAACACCTCGGCAAGTAGTGGATCAAATTACGCAATTTATGGCAGAGTTTCGCCATGAAAAAGCAACTATATCAAGTTAATTTAGTAGAACGTTCTTATGATATTCATATCGAGGCAGCTTGCCTTGATGCGATTGGTGCAAAACTTCGCCAGTTATTTCAAACACAAACCAGATGCTTGTTGGTCAGCAATGAAACCATTGCGCCACTGTATGCAAAGCGCGTGCAAGAGAGTTTAGAGCAGGCTGGTTGGCATGTTGATCAGCATTTGTTTCCCGATGGTGAAAAATATAAAACATTAGAACATTGGTCTGCATTGATGGACACATTGATGCAATCTAAAATATCACGCAGTGAACCGATCATCGCTTTAGGCGGTGGTGTGGTGGGCGATATGACAGGCTTTGCAGCCTCCTGCTACCGTCGTGGCATTCCTTTTATTCAAGTTCCAACAACTTTATTGGCTCAAGTTGATTCTAGCGTGGGTGGAAAAACCGCTGTGAATCATCCTCATGGTAAAAACATGGTCGGAGCGTTTTATCAACCAAAACTGGTGTGGATTGATCCGCTTGTGTTGCAAACATTAGAAGTGAAAGAGTTGCGAGCGGGCATTGCTGAGCTTATTAAATATGGCTTAATTCGGGATGTTGCCTTTTTTGAATGGTTATATGTCCATATCGAAGGCATGTTGTCTTTAGATGCTGATACGTTGGCGTATGCGATTTATCATTCGTGTCGGCATAAAGCAGAAGTCGTGATGGCAGACGAAACAGAACAAGGTATGCGGGCACTGCTTAATTTAGGTCATACCTTTGGCCATGCCATTGAATCCATGACGCATTACGAATCTTATCTACATGGTGAAGCCGTAGCGTTGGGAACCATTATGGCCGCAAGGCTTTCTGAACAGCTTGGTTTTGCAGTGATTGGTTTGGAAAAAAAGATTTTATCATTGTATGTTCAAGCTGGATTAAATACGGTGATTCCACAGTTTTCAGCCGAACAGTGGATTGATGCGATGGGGCATGATAAAAAGAATGTTGGCAGCCGTATTCGTTATATTTTAATGCGTGATATTGGTGACGCTTTTATTGCCGAGGATGTAGATAATGCCTCGATTGTGGCATTGGTCGATAGTTTTTCTGGATAAAAAGAAAGGGCGCATTGCGCCCTTTCTTTTGGCCTAACTTAGTCGTCGCCTAAAATACCAAATAAAACAAGTAAATTTTGAAACAATAAAAAGACATCAAGGTAAAGCGTCAAGGCTGCACTGATGTATTCATCATTGGGATAGTCACGTAGAATATTAGATGTATCGTATAAGATGAATGCAGAGAATAACAAAACACTCATGCCTGAAATGGCAAGACTCAGGCCTGTTGATTGGAAAAAGAAATAATTGCTAAGGCCAAGCACAATCATGGCAATCAAGCCAACCCAAACAAAACCTTTTAGGAATGAAAAGTCCTTACCAGAAATAAAGACATAAGCAGTAAGAGAGACAAATGTAATCGCGGTGGTCATAAAAGCCTGTGCAACCAACATTTCAGATTTTGCTGCGACCATGCCAACCAACGGAGCAATCGCCAGACCTGTGATCGCACCAAAGGCAAGTAACATTGCAATGTTAACACCTTGGATGTGGCGTGTTGCTTGTACTGCAAAAATACCGCCAATCATAATAGCCAACATGATAAAAGGATGCTCATGAGGAAAAGCTAGTCCCATGCTAAACCAGCTACCGATAGAGCCAGAAGCAATGCATAAAGCTAAAAAACCATAAGTTTTACCAAGAAAGCTAATGCGCTCATCGGTTTGTAAAATACCAGTTTGTTGAATTTCCATAAAAACTCCTTATTTTAGTTTGTGCGGATCATCGGGAATTACTTCACCTTCAACCCATGCTTTTTGTTTTTTCTTTGTACGTACAAGGCAAAGTAATAGAGCCTGACGTATAGCTGGAACAAGCAATAAAAAACCCAGTGTGTCGGTCAGTAGACCGGGTGTGAATAGTAATAAACCAGAGACGGCCACCATGATCCCTTGAACCATATTGGCAGCTGGAACTTGGCCTTGCGCGAGTTGTTTTTGTGCATCGACTAATAGCATTAAGCCTTGTTGACGCACCAGTAAGCCACCGAGTAATGCTGTGGCAACACATAAGATAATTGTGTACAGACCACCAATACCTTGTCCAACCTCGATAAGGACATATAGCTCAACAAGCGGAATAGCGATGAAGAAAAAAAGAAGCCAGCGCATATTAAGCGAGAAGTTTCCCAGCTTTAGCCCAGTTTTCACGATCAACTTCTTCGATCACCACATAGGTGGCCTCGGGTGGTTTTCCTGCAACTTTTTGCATCAGGTCTGTGATACCTTGGGCAATTTCTTCTTTTTGTTTGCGTTCTAACTTGCCAGCAACACGGACTTGAATATAAGGCATATGTAGCTCCTAATAAAATACTTGGCATGCAAGAATGAATGATTGATGTCGAAAAGTCGAAGAATGGTGATTAATTATGATGTTTATATGTGTAAAAAGACTATTTTTATTGAGATAAAAGGTGTGATTTAGAGCGTAAAACACACCTATTTTAACTAGACACACATGACTTTACGATGTGTGTTCATGCTTTTTAATTATTTAATACACTCTTGACGATATAGACAAGGACTAACAGAACAGTCTGGAATCGTTTGAAAGCAAGGGTTATTGCCTTCTGTACTTTGAATTTTGTGAATTAAAGCTGTTTTTTTAAGACTTTTAATTTTCACTAAACCAAGTTCTTCCGCTTTACTGACTAACATTTTCTTTGTGATTTTTTGCATTGATTCTCTCCTCATAAAATTAGGGCGGCGCATCATAAGGCTGATTTCTAATGATGCAAGGTAATCGTTAAAAATACTGAAGTTTTGATGAAAAAGATAGGCGAAATAATAAAAAAATAGAGTGACCTTTAGTCACTCTATTTTTAAAAAATTTATACGGTCTTATTTTTGAGTGCGGCGACGTATAGCAAGCCATAATAATGATGCAAATATCATTGCAGGTAGTAATGGATCAAACTGCGTTGACTGTGGACTCATGCTACAACCACCAAGAATTCCTACAGGGTTCTTTTTATAGCCACCTGTTGCGGCGACCTGACCACCCACAGCCAAGGGATCCACAATGATACCATTGGCAACACCATCTAAATCATAAGGGTTAGGACCATCAGTCAAGGTGACATCAACAGAAAAGGCATCAATTTGTGTCCACATATTGGTAGGTAATGCAATGTAGTTTCCTGCTGTATCCACTTTGTATAGCTGTAGGTTGGCGGGTAATGCTTTGCTGTAGCTAATGCGAATCGTTTGTGCCGCACCGATGGCTGATGTGCTGTAGTAATCTAGGACACCAAAAGGAAAGACAACATTGGCAGGCGTATTTGCACCGTTGGGCGAATAGCGAACATGACTGAGAACTTGTCCTGTGCTAGTAATATTAACCTTTCCACTTAGAACAGGAAGACCTGAAGCAATCGATTGATCATTGAATTTAGTTCCTGCTTCAAATACATCGTACACACCATCATTATCTAAATCATCTGGATTAAGAGGATCACCGACCTCCACTGAGTCTGGGATACCATCGCCATCGGTATCGGCTGAATAAGGATCTAGGCCAAGGGTTTGAGCTTGTCCGACGGTAAATCCACTACCAGAAGGATGGGGTGCATTAGCACCCGTTCCCAAAGGATCGTTAACGGTGATTGGAAAAGGGTAGGTGTTGATGCCACCATTTTGATCGTCCACAGTAATGATTAAGACTTCGCTACCAACTACCGTTGCATGATAAGTTAAAGTATTGGTAACAAAGGATGCTATGCCATTGTTAGCTAAAGATACGCTATAGATATGCGTATCAATAATATCCGCATCACTCACATTAAAGCTTAGGTTTCTTATGGTATTATTTTGTAAAACCAAACCATTGCTATTGCCATTCGCTGTTCCATACACCAAGAGAGGTGGACTGTTGCTTAGGGTGATTGCAGCTGCGGTCGCTACTGTTGTGCTAGAAACCTGCCCAGTTCCATCATTGGCAGTAATGATACAATCAATGCTTTGATGCGCATGCGTTGAAGTTAAGCTCAGTGAAGCTAATATTTCTCCTGTTAAAGCTACGCCATTCATACGCCATTGATAACTTAAAGTGATGGTATCCAGATCAGCATCGGTTGTTGCTGTTTGATTTAATGTTAAGAGGTCACCCACAACAGCAATTGTCGGCGTGATACTTGGATTGAGTGTGAAGACTGGCGAGCTATTAGCCACCAATAGACTGGCTGTTGTCACAGGGCCAGCACTACCGCCATTGCCATCACTTGCACTGATGACACATGTCATCACTTTGTGTGCATCATTACTTTGAACTTGATATGTCGCAGTGGTTGCACCAGCGATTGCAATGTTATTGGCTTTCCATTGATAACTTAATGTGACGGTATCACCATCCATATCAAAAGTTCCTGTTCCATTTAAGCTTAGTGTGGTTGAAACAATCGCCGTTGTTTGTGTGATGGCAGCTGTTCCCGTAAAGATGGGAGCATCATTAACGTTGATAATCGTTGTTGTTGGAGTGGCAGCTTTTGATTCAGCCGTTCCTAAATCATCGGTATAGCTCGCTGTCACTGTGATCATAAATCCAACATCGGCTTGGACAAGCGTATAGTTGCTGCCTGTACCAAGCGTGATTGCACCACGTTTCCACGTATAAATAATAGTGGAAGTGGTCATGCCATCCAAGTCAGTCAATGTGTTATTAGCCGTGAGAATTTGGCCATCATTTAATGTTCCTGTGATGGTGACAGTGCCTGTGGGCAAATGATTCACATTGGGAATCACATAAACATCACGTACCACAGTCGTAGCAACATTCAAGTGGGTGTCGGTGTGATTATATGTGACTGTATAGTTACCAATAGTTCCATTCACCACACTACTATTACCCGTTAAAGCAGTGTTTGTGGCATCCACATTATCTGTAACTGTTGCGTAAGTATCCACATAGGTTTGACGAGCTTCGAGAGTAACGGGGTTGGAACCATTCACCACAATCACAGGCTTGGTGGTATCTTGCACATAGACATCACGCACCACGGTGGTTGCAGCATTGGTTGCAGCATCGCTGCTATTGTAAGTCACAGTGTAATTACCGACGACCGCACTATTAACGGTACTTGTACCAGCCAAAGTCGTATTGGTGGCATCC
>JAUZRG010000180.1 GCA_030950585.1 Mariprofundaceae bacterium
ATTTTTCGTCAACTCAATCAACAGTATCCCGAATTACATGATCAATTACACACACGCAGAACGTTGCAATTAAAAGAAGTTCAAGACTTTATCCGCGATAATTTACCCAGCTTAATGACTGAAATTCAGCTAGAATCACAATTAAAAGACATTCAACAATTCATTGAGGAAGAACTTTAAACATCCGTTTTGGCTGGGCTATCATCAATATCCAAGCTGTCCCACATCAGATCTACACGTTCTTTCACTTCTTCACTCATGAGCAATGGCTCTCCCCACTCTCGACTTGTTTCCCCTTCCCACTTATTGGTGGCATCCATACCGACTTTAGAACCCAAACCCGCCACAGGTGATGCAAAATCCAAATAATCAATGGGCGTATGTTCAATCATGGTAAAATCTCGGGCAGGATCGCTGCGTGTGGTCAACGCCCACATCACTTCTTTCCAGTCGCGGCAATCAATGTCTTCATCCACCACAATAATGAACTTGGTGTACATAAACTGACGCAAGTAGCTCCACACACCCATCATCACCCGCTTGGCATGACCAGGGTAAGCTTTTTTGATCGACACCACAGCCATCCGATACGAACAACCTTCCATCGGTAGATAAAAATCGACAATTTCAGGAAATTGCTTTTGTAAAATAGGCACAAAAACTTCATTAAAAGCCAAGCCTAAAACCGCAGGCTCGTCAGGTGGCTTGCCTGTGTAAGTGGAATGGTAAATCGCATCACGGCGCATGCTCATAGTTTCAACCACAAAAACAGGAAACATCTCTGTTTCGTTATAATACCCCGTATGATCGCCAAAAGGCCCTTCTTCTGCATACTCATCCAAAGAGATATAACCTTCGAGCACAATTTCCGCTGAAGCAGGTACTTCTAAGGGGACGGATACACAATCTGTGAGCACCGTTTTTTCACCACGCAATAAACCAGCAAACTGGTATTCAGATAACGTATCAGGAATAGGCGTAACTGCGGCCAAGATTGTGGCTGGATCTGCACCAATCACCACAGCACAAGGAAAGCGAGTTTCCCCTTTGGCTTTGGCTTCGCGATAATCCTGCGCACCGCCACGATGCTTTAGCCAACGCATAATTAACTTGTTTTTTGCCAATAGCTGTTGGCGATAAATTCCCATGTTTTGACGTTCTTTATGAGGGCCTTTGGTTACCACCAAGCCCCATGTTAATAAAGGTGCAACATCACCAGGCCAACATTTTTGAATGGGTAAACGCGATAAATCAACATCATCGCCATGCCATACTTGTTCTTTCCATGGCGCACTGCGCTTTTTCTTGGGTGACATATGCATCACTTGTTTGAGCATGGGTAATTTACCCCAAGCATCACGAAAACCTTTCGGTGGCTCTGGCTCTTTTAAATAAGCCAATAACTCACCAATCTCACGCAACTCAGCACTGGACTCTCGCCCCATACCAAGCGCGATGCGTTCACTGGTGCCAAATAAGTTGGCCAACACAGGCATTTGATGACCTTTAACATTTTCAAACAAAAGGGCAGGCCCCTCCATCTTCAAGGTGCGATCACAAATTTCTGTCATTTCCAAGTCCGAACTCACTTCAGCACTGATGCGTTTAAGTAAGCCTTTTTCTTCTAACCTTTGAATAAATGCTCTCATATCTTTATCGGCCATCTTGCACCTCAAAAACCGTATCAAGTTGATACATATGCAATAAAGAAAGGGCTTCTTTAGATATGGATCTTAAAATAAAAGAATGCTTTGTTTTATGTTGCCAACGTAAACCTTCCACCAAGGTTGCAACACCTGCTGAATCCATTTTTTTTAACGCTGACATGTCCACCGTAATGCTTGAAACATTGGATAAAAACAAAGAGTCCAATGCTTTCATAAGTAACTGTGCTGTTTGCATCGTCAACATCCCTGTTAAGGATAAAACCGTACTTTGTGCATCGGTTTCAGTGTGAATATCTAAATTCATGGTCTAACCCCTTCTTTCTGACAAGTTGAGATGCCTTGTTGATCTTTTAAGTGTAAATAAATGAGGCAAGCACGCTGTGCAAAGTCTCGTTGACGTAAATCATTCTCTTCCAAACGAGAAAGTAACCAAAGCACATGAGCATTTAAGGCTGGTTGTGCCAATTGGTGCAACAAGTTTAAAGACTTGTGCGCATAATCACGCGCCTTCAATGTCTGTGTTTTTCTATGAATTAATGCTAAACCTAAAGCGGCTTGGGCTTGATACAACAAACCCTGCTGATCTGCTTTAGCCTCTTTTAAAACCCGCAAATAGAATGACTCTGCAATGGGCAAATGCTGCTGCTGAGCCAAACGCGCTGCACTTAATACAATATCCAAACGCCATCGCTTGTGCATGCTATCAAAATCATTCAGCCATCTTGAATCTTGGCTCTTCGTTAACAAAAGTCGTGCCAAGCAAATGCGCATCAAATCCACCTCAGAAGCATGATTCTTTGCTTTTTCAAACGCATACAACGCATGTTCTTGATGTCCTGCGCCCACATGAGCCATAGCAATATTATACCATGATGAAGAAATTAAATAGCGATCATCGGCCAATTCAGCGGCAGATTTTGAACGGTAAAAAAGACTCTTTGCTTGCATCCAGTGCTGTTGTTGCATGGCTTGCTGACCACTCAGGGTTAAGACCAAAGCCTTTTTCTTATATGGGCTTTCTGGCGGTTCTTGTGGCAATGACTTGGAAACACAAGCGCACAATAAAAGAAACAATAAACATACGATCATCTTCATGGCCGAAAATCCAATACAGGCTCAGTATGAACGGAAGGATTTGCATCCTCTTTGTGATCTGAGAACAACCAAGAAGCACGCAAACGCTTGGCCATATCCCGCATATCCTCCACTGTCTTATTGGTATTATCCACCAAACCTGGCAGTTGTGGTGTGGCTGCTTCCACATCAACACCAATGCGGTTAAGTGTTTGAATTAACATATCAAGCTCATCCAAGACCACAACACTTTTTTGCACTGTTTGTGTGCCATCGTCTTTTAAGATTTGAATAAAAGGATCTAGTTTTAATAACATCGATTCTGTTTGTAACAGCACTCGATTCGTGTTTTCCACTGTTTTTTGATCCACAGCTGCTTGCGTGAGTTGTTTTAATTCTTGAGCTAACAAGCGCATATCATGACCTAGTTTCGTGACTTGTGAATCTTGTAGTTGGCCACTAAACACACGCATATGTGCAACACCAACACGAAGATCACCATAAGGGTCATTTAGCCACGTTGAAAATGTCGCGACTTCTTTTAATAACGTGCCTGCATGATCAACCGTGGGTTTGATGTCTTGCAATAATTTTTCAATGGTCACCTCTGACTCGTAACCAATATAACTATCAGGGCTAATCTCACCTGCCGAGACCAAGCCAGGCACCAGTTCAAGGCTAAGTTCACCAATAAAACCTTCTTTGATCGAACGTGCTTTTACATTTGCATGCAACATTAAACGGTATTTTTCTAAAAGAAGTAATTGAACATTCACAGTACCATCAGCTTGCAACATAATATCGTGCACAGCACCCACCCTAAAGCCATGTAGACGCACAGCTTGGCCGATATGAAAGGAGGCTGCTGATACAGGGCTAACATACAAAGAAAACTTCTTGGCAAACACGTCGGTACGAAAGCTCATCATCACTAAAAATCCAATGACCAAAGTGATACCTAAAATAACAAACCAACCCACACGCCGCTGCACCTTTTGAAAGTCATGTTCATTTAACATGTTGGCTCCAACATTAAATAATGTGGAAAATGAATGGGCAGGGAAACTGATTCTGAGCTTGAGACATAACAAAGACCTGCACCTGTCTCATCTAAGGTCATTTGTAACAATTCATAAAAGAGATCTTTTTTCAACACAGATAACGACGTGCAGATGTCTTGAATCACAATCATTTTAGGTGGATGTAACAAACACTGACCCAGTGTAATGCGCGCATGCATTTCAGCATGTCTTTCACCAGCTTGTTCATAACAACTATCTTTTAAATCAAGCATATAGATCACTTCTTGTACCTTTTCACTTGAGACATCATAACCATGATATAACGATGGTAATAACAAATTATCATATAAAGATAAATTCGCCATTAAACTGCCGCAACCCATCATCATTTTTATATGTTGCCAAAAACAAGGGTTTGTCACGCTATAGCTTCGTGTACCCAGCTTTAAATACACGCATTCAGATCCCTGTTCTGGGAAAAACATTTGATGCAACCATGCCAACTGCTGTGCTTCAGGAATATGCAAAAAACAATATTCTTCACAAGCGACTTGGGCGGCACGAAGCACATAAGGTTTCATGTGAATATCAGACCAACAAACATGATTTACCATAATAAAACACCAATCATCACATCTAAAGCAATCATCAACATAAGTGAACCCAACACACCATAGGTGGCATGAATCGGTAAAAGGTTTGGATTATTAAGCATGCGGCTACCGTGATACAACAAAACACCGCAACTTAAAAATGAAAATAAAAAGGATTTTAACATCAATATCAGCAATGCTTCCAAGCTCGATTCTTGACGCAACTCAGCCAAAAAACGAAACGCCGACATATCACCATGCCATGAAATAAATAAAGTACTCAGCCACAGGGATAAGGTGATGAATACAAAACACAAGATCAGATGACAACTAATAAAAGCCACCATTCTTGGTAAATAAAGGTATTCTTCAACCCCAATACCCAAGCTACGCAACAATAAATGCTCGCGACGCAAATGCATATGCCCCACTTCGGTGATCAGTGCGACCCCTGAACGCGCGAGCAAAAAAACACTGATTAAAATAGGGGTCATCTCAATGACAAAAATATCACGAAACAATTTTCCAATGAGTGGTAAGTTTTCAATCGTCTGTGCAAAAGCCACAAGACTATAAATACTTAATAAGCCGACACTCACACTTAAAAAAAGAATCCAACTTAAACTTTGAATGCCTGTGAAATACATTTGACGAATCAAAACATGGATCACCGTTGGTCGCTTTAACCACTGAAACTGGATACCCACCTTCAGAATACGACCTAAAAACGCACTAAATGACAAAAGACCTGAAGTTGCCCACAGCATCAAATAACCACAGCGTGTGGCCTGACGGTGCATGCGTACTAACCAAGCTTGCCGCAGCATTATATCAACCTAAAAACGCACATAAAAAAAGACACATTTCTGTGTCTTTTTCTAAAGATAATGAAAAGGGTTATTGAATTGCCTTGAGCTTATCTTTATAGATACTTGGCACTTGCTCAAGTAGAACGATGGATAATGTACCTTCTTCGTTTTTTGCACCGTTGATAGTATAGTTTACACTAACTTCTGTTGGATCAAGGGTATACATTGCACCACTCATTGGATCAATCACCAACCAGCCCACAATATTTAGTAAATTACCTGCAACATACCAACCATTCACTTTACTATTAAGCGTCACGCTATGTGGCGCATAACCCGTTTTCTTCAAAGTCACGACATATGTTTTACCACCGAAGTAGCTACCATCACTTTTTTCCAAATCTGTACTTGTAGGGGTTTGACCTTCAAAAACAACTGAACCTGTTTCATCTGTAATACTGATCTCTGCTTTTGCAGGGGTACTATTAATACTTAGTTTTTGAGTTTTTTCACCCATTAAACTGGCACAACCACTCATCATACCAACAACCATTAAAGCTATAACTGGACGCATTAAACGCATTGTAGATCTCCTCTTCTGTAAATTGAAGCCCAAAATATTTGATCTCTATGCGGATAGCAAGCAATCAGCATTAAAACCTTTAAGCACTCACATACAAAAAAACTTGATAACAAAGATATAAAACGAATAAAACAACACCTTTCCAACGATAAATGGTACCATGATCACCACGGCCTATCGCCATAAGAACTAACAGCACTGTCAACACAACCATAAAAGAATAATCACGATATAAAACTTCAGCTCCCACATAAAGCGGTGCAATCAAAGCAGGAATACCTAAAACAGCGACCATATTAAACAAATTAGAGCCAATGATATTACCAAGTGCCATATCAGACTCACCTTTACGTACACTGGCAATAGAAGCGGCCAATTCAGGTAAACTCGTGCCCAATGCCACAATGGTTAAACCAATCACAAGATCACTCACACCCAAGAGTTGCGCAATATTGACACTGCCCCAAACCACTATTTTTGCACCCATCATCAAAACCACAAGACCCAGTACAAACAACCATGCAGCATGACCCATGGAAATGTTATCCGTATCCACTTCTTCAGGTTTTAAGGCTGCAATCGGTTTTTTCTTTGCTAGATAAATCAACCAACTGAATGTCAGAAACATTGCAAGCAATAACAAACCACCATCTAGGCGTGTGATTGAACCGTCATACATCAAGCCCAGTAACAGCAACATAATGATAAACAAAATAGGCATTTCGCGTTTAAGAATATTACGATGCACAATCATCGGATACATAATCGCACTGACACCAAGCACCAAGGCAATATTGGCAATATTAGATCCCAAGGCATTACCAATCGCCATGCCGCTATTATCGGATAAAACAGCTGTCACCGATACCAAAATTTCTGGCATGGACGTACAAAAAGCCACCACTGTTAAACCAATGATAAAACTTGAGATGCCCAATTGTCGTGCCGCCACAGCTGCGCCAATGACAAAACGATCACTACCCCAAACCAAAAAGAAAAATCCAACCAGCATCGCTAATATATCAACAGCAACCATCATTTTTAATAACCCCAATTTATATAGAAGTAGAAAAACCAACTATTTATATTATCAATACTTCGTAGCACGCTTAAGATAAGCACATGCCAAACTTTGGATACACAACATTAATTCTTAATTAGGATAAAAAAAAACGACAAGCCAAGGCTTGTCGCTTTAAAGCTACTCAATTAATAATGAATAGCGTGTGTGGTGGGCGGGGGCGGAATCGAACCGCCGACACAGGGATTTTCAGTCCCTTGCTCTACCGACTGAGCTACCTGCCCATTCATTCGGTGGCGGAATAGTAATAAAATTTATTATAAATGCAAGCATAAACATTCAATGAATATCATTTTTAAATCAGTAATGACGCTTAAAACAAGGTTCTTCATTGCTATTCACGAGTAGCTTCCTAAGCTTCGTCAAGCTGATGTTGATTTTTTCAACCATGCCAATGACCTTTTAGTTTCGGAGCCAAAAATGCAATTGCATAGCAGAGAGCTTTCGGCGGATTGTGATACGCCCTTAAGCGTCTTTTCTCGAATATACCAAGATGGACAATGTTTTCTATTTGAAAGTGCTGAGGGCGGTGAACATTGGGGACGCTATAGCATTCTTGGCTTTGACCCAGCCACAATCGTGACCGAACAAGACAAAGATTTAGTTTTAAAACACCGCAACGGTGAGCAAACACGACTCAATGAAACAGATATGCTAGCATGGTTACGCCAAGAAATTATTCAAGCAAACAGCATTGATGCCGATGACTTACCTTTTTCTGGTGGTGCTGTTGGCTATTTTTCTTATGAAATGGTGCAGCGTTTTGAATGTTTACAAAGCCGCCATATTCAGAAAAATGCACATACCGCATTCATGGTCATCGATCGTTTTATTGTCTTTGATAACTTACGTGGTTGCATGCGCTTATGTGTGCTTCATGATGGCGAAGCCTTTGAAGCCAAGCTATTACTCGATGATATTCAGCAAGTGCTGGACCGTCAGGTTCGCTCTCACCCACTACGTTTAAACATGAATCCACCTGCTCAAAAAACACCGCAGGCAGAAAGTAGCCAAGCTGATTACGAAGCGATGGTGCTTGCCGCCAAAGAATATATTCTTGCAGGTGATGTGTTTCAAGTTGTTTTATCTCAACGTTTCTCATCAGAGTTAAAAGCTGACCCTCTCAATATTTACCGTGCCGTACGCCATATCAACCCTTCCCCTTATTTGTTTTATATGCACATCCAAGAAACGATATTGGTCGGTTCTTCTCCAGAGATATTGGTGCGAAAAGAACGCAATAAAGCCATTGTACGCCCCATTGCTGGCACAAGACCTCGTGGCAAAAATAGCACTGAGGATCTAGCCCTAGAACAAGAGCTTTTAGCCGATGAAAAAGAACGTGCTGAGCATGTCATGTTGGTTGACCTTGGCAGAAATGACCTTGGCCGCGTGTGTCAATATGGTTCTGTGACGCTCACTGAGTCCATGCAAGTCGAACGCTATTCACACGTCATGCATATCGTCTCCCAAGTCGAGGGTCAATTAAATGCAGATGTCGATGCTCTCGACTTACTTGCAGCCACCTTTCCCGCAGGAACCGTGTCTGGCGCACCTAAAATAAGAGCCATGCAAATCATTGATGAACTAGAGGGAAGTGCACGGGGTCCTTATGCAGGAGCCATTGGCTATTTCTCTTTTGGTGGCCACTTTATGGACACAGCCATCACCATTCGCACTGCTGTTATCCGCGATGGTCGCGTTTGGATTCAAGCAGGTGCTGGCATCGTCGCTGATTCTCAACCCAGCATGGAACATCAAGAGTGCGTCAACAAAGCCACCGCCATGTTTAAGGCAGTGAGCTTGGCCGAACAACAGGAGCAGAGCCAATGATGTTGGTCATTGATAATTACGATTCGTTTACCTTTAATTTGGTGCAATACCTTGGTGAACTGGGGCAAGATCCCGTGGTGAAAAGAAATGATCACATCAGCCTTGATGATATTGAAAAGCTTCAACCCCATCATATCTTGATTTCACCTGGCCCCTGCACCCCCAAAGAAGCAGGTATTTCTGTTGCGCTTATTCAACAGTTTTCTGGCCGTATTCCTATTTTAGGCGTTTGCCTTGGCCACCAATCCATTGCCAAAGCTTTTGGTGGTCATGTGATACGCGCACCTCGCCTCATGCACGGCAAAGTAAGCCCTATCTTGCATCAACAAAGCACCATGTTTCAGACGATGCCCAGCCCTTTCACCGCGACGCGGTATCACTCTTTGATTGTCGAAGAGCCTTTGCCTGAGTGCTTAGAAGCCACAGCTTGGACAGCAGAAGGTGAACTCATGGCCTTGCAACACTGCCAACATCCCACCTTTGGCTTACAGTTTCACCCTGAATCTATTTTAACCGAACATGGCCATACCATGCTCAAAAACTTTTTAGAGGTATCTGCATGAGCACCGTGATTCAAGCTTGCTTAAAACAATTACAACAAGGTGAGGTGTTATCCCAAACACAGGCACAGCAAGCCTTTGAAGTGATCATGCAAGGCCAAGCAAGTGATGCTCAAATTGGTGGCTTTCTCATGGCATTATCTATTTTTGGCGAAACTTCCGATGTATTAACAGGTGCAGCCAAAGCCATGCGCGCAGCCTCAAGCCAAGTCTTTCCCAACCAACAAGCCTTACTTGATACTTGTGGTACGGGTGGCGATGGTGCTTCCACCTTTAATGTTTCCACCACCGTTGCCTTAGTGGTTGCAGCCTGTGGTCAGCCTGTTGCCAAACATGGTAACCGTGCGATTTCTTCTCGCTCAGGTAGTGCGGATGTTTTGCAAGCCTCTGGTGTGAACCTTGACCTAACACCTCAGCAAGTTGCCCAGTGCATTGATGACATTGGCATTGGCTTTTTATTTGCCCAAAACCATCACCCAGCCATGCGTCATGCCATTGGCACCCGAAAAGAACTCGGTGTGCGTACCATATTTAACTTACTTGGCCCTTTAACCAATCCAGCCAATGCTGATTACCAAGTGCTCGGTGTCTATTCTAAAGATAAGCTCATGATGGTTGCGCAAACCTTATTGGATTTAGGCATCAAACGTGCCTTGGTGGTACACGGCCGAGATGGCATGGATGAAATTACCACAACGACCATCACCGATGCGGTCATGGTCGAACAAGGTCAGCCTTTACGTGCTTTTGAAATTGACCCCCATGCCTTTGGCATGCCCTATGGCCAAACAAAAGACCTTGCAGGTGGTGGCCCCAAAGAAAATCTTGCGATTATGCATGCTATTTTGGCAGGTGAACCGGGAGCAGGACGTGACATCGTGCTACTCAACACCGCCGCTGCACTTTGGGTCTGTGGCAAAGCCGATGGTATTTCTCAAGGCTTAAGCCAAGCTGCAAAAGCCATTGATGATCACCATGCCATTCATTTATTAAGGTCTTTGATCACCAAGACACAGCAAGCAAATCAATAAGTTATTTTTGAGGAACACATGAGTTCAATTTTAGATCAAATTGCCCAAGATAAACGCCTTTGGGTGAAAAAATGTAAACAACAACGCAGTGAACAATCTTTATTGCATGCAAGCAAGGACTATAACCCCTTAGACTTTACGCAGGCATTACAAGACAATATCACTACACAACAAACCACAGTGATTGCCGAAGTGAAAAAAGCTTCGCCTTCTAAAGGTTTAATTCGAGAAGATTTTGATCCAACAGCCATTGCTCAAGCCTATCAAAAAGCAGGTGCAACTTGTTTATCTGTTTTAACAGATCAACCTTATTTTCAAGGTTCTGATACTATTTTTCGTGAAGTGCGTGCCTGCGTAGAGCTTCCACTGCTACGCAAAGACTTTATGCTTGATCCCTATCAAGTCATTGAAGCCCGTGTGTTGGGAGCGGACTGTATTCTCATTATTATGGCGATGGTTGATGATACACTTGCAGCAGAACTGAGTGCAGCAGCCAAAGACATGGGACTATCTGTATTGGTTGAAGTCCATAATCATATTGAAATGAAACGAGCCATGCGCTTAGAGCTTCCTTTGTTGGGTATTAATAACCGTGACTTGCATACCTTTGATACAAGTTTAGATACCACTATCAATATGCTGCAAGATATTCCCAGCGATAAAACCATTATTACCGAATCAGGCATTCATCACCCAAAAGACATTCAGCGCATGCAAGATGCTGGTGTTTATGGTTTTCTAATTGGTGAAAGCTTAATGCGCCAAGCAAATGTCGAGCAAGCTTTAAAAGCACTTCTTTTACCTTGATCTATCTAGCCATAAAGAAAGCTTTATTTTTAACTTCAATATTAAAGATTTTAAAAATTGGACATCACATGCATTATTCATTATAAATCTGCTATAAGATTCAAGATTGAGGATGAAAACCCTCAGGTTGAACAAAAGGAGCCAAATCGATGACAAGTCATACCTTAGATAGCCTAAAGCAGGCTTTAAACGGTGCAGAGAGTGATGATAACTTACTAACCTCCGCTTCATTCCTAGAAGGATTGCTACAGGTGACCGTAGAAGATCGTGATGAATTTCCTGCTTATATCTCTATTGATGAAGATCAAATTCTATGCACAACCTACTTATGGGCTGAATCTGAAGTCCAACCAGATAAAAAAAGTGAATTATTAGAAGCCATGTTAACCATGAATGTGCCTATGCCATTATCTTCATTTGGTAAAGTAGGCCATCAATATTTAATCTTTGGTGCGATGTCTATTCACTCCAGTATCGACGATATTATTCATGAAGTTTCTGTTTTAAGCGACAATACTTTAAATGCTGTTGAAGCTATGCAAGACTATTTAAAGTAAACATCCTCAGAAAGGCGTGATGCCACGCCTTTCTTATTATCAATCATACATTCGTAACAAAGTAAGGATCAAAATCATATGGGTTTTTTCAAAAGTATTTTCTCAAAATCTGAACCAGAGCCTACCGCAAGGTCATTGGATCATGCCTCTGATTTAGAGCCCAAAGACATTGTGAAATTTGGATTTAGCGCACAACAAATTCTATCCAACCAATCTTTTAAAGTACGTAAAGTTCAAACCCTCGATACTGGTGGTGAACACAAGAAAAAAACACTTTTCACCCTTGAAGGCAGCGATAAAGATCTACGCTTGTCCGTTGAAGATAATGATGCGGAACTGGCTCTGCAAATCTACCCCGATGATGTGAGTCAAATTTTCAATGTCGATGACTTTGTAGAAATGCTTGATCCTGATTCAGGCGTACATCATATGTTAAAAAGCATTGGAAAACCCGAAGATTTCGCAGGCTGGGTTGGCTCTACATACCGTCAAGAATCTGGGCAAAACGCCTATTTATATAACCAAGATTATCGCCAACACAGAATGCCAACCGATGGCAGTACTGGTCATGAATTTAGTTATTACAAACTCATCACCGATGATCGAAAGTATGCTCTAGAGGTACATGTACTCGATGGTGGACAAACCAATGTTTACTTAATCGCTTATCTAGCTTTAAATAAAATAGAAGAATTATGGCCATCAGCAGCATGACTGCCATCACAAAAAAAGATGAGAGGTAAGTAAATGAATTTACGTTGTATGCCATTCATTTTACGATATTTTACGCTGATCTTATTGCTATTCACCGTTTTACTCAGTGGATGTAGCAATGAATATGGCAACGATATTAATACCAAATATGTCAGCACATCTAAGCGCGTCACTCAACTACAGCAACAACTCGACGCACGTAAACTATCCAATGCAAGTTTAATTTATAGCTATGCAGGTGCACTAGCAGCTCAAAAACCTGAACTATCCCAATACATTAATATTCTTCGCAAGGAAGCAGGTTCTTCTGGCGCATCATTTACAAGCCTCAAAAAACGCCTCATTGCGATCAATTTAAAAGTTGAGAACCGAAAACAATATGAACCTGTTTTCAAAGAGTTAGAGTCTATTTGGGCTGGCTCTGACCCGATCATTTATAATGATAGTCTCATGGATATTGTGAACACACTGGCAGACTTATCCGATGGTAAGCTTGCTCGCATCAATATTCCTAAGAAAACAACGAGCGACACACCACCAGGTAGTTATATGGTGGGGAATCCCAGCTACGGTCATTGGCAAAGTAATTCCAGTGGTGGAAACTTCTGGCAGTGGTATGGTCAATATCGTTTCTTTTCAGATATATTGGGTGGTAGCCGCATTTATGACAATCACTATTATGGTAGTAATCGTCATAGTTATTACAATGATTGGGGACGTTCAACTTACGGTGGTTATGCTGATAATCAACGCTGGCAAAGTCGCAAAAGCAGCTTATCATCCAAAGGTGTTTCCGTTAAGACACCCAAGAGTTATGGTAGCACCGCAAGTCAAAAACGTGTTAGTTCCTATGCCTCTATGCGTAAAAGCAATGATAGTAGTTTAAAAAGTAAATCTGGGCCTGTGAATACAAAACGATCATCGTCGTTTATGAATACAGGCAACAAAACAGCAACATCTTCAAGCGCATCAGGAAGCAATGCAAGCTCCTCAAGTAGCCGACGAAGTTCCAATTTCTTTAATAGTTCTCGAAGTAGTAGTTCACAAAGTTCACGCAGCCGCTTTGGCGGCGGTAAATAAGGGGAAAGCATGAATTATATTGTCCTTTACGATGCATCCATTACGTATTATCTCATTGATTTAGCAATCGTGTTGTTGATTCTGGGTAGCTTACGCTTATGCGCAGGAGCCATCGCCAACAGCTCACTCACTGAAATTTTATCCGAAAAAGATAATGCTGCCGCAGGTGTATCCTTAGCGGGTGCGATGCTTGGCGTTGCAATCATGATGATGGGTGCTGTCTCTGGCGATGCGGGTGGAACCCCTGCTGAAGAAGCCATCTTAATGCTCATTTATGGTTTTCTTGGCATTGTCTTAATGTGGTTAACACGCATTATTTTTGACCGTATTTCCCTACCCTCTATTTCAATATCTGAAGAAATTCATAAAGATAATTTAGCCGCTGGTCTTGTTGATGCTGGTAATATGATTGCTTCTGCTATTGTGGTACGAGCCTTGATGACATGGGTAGATGGGGCAACGACTTCAGGTATTATGGCCATTCTTCTTGGTTATGCCATTAGCCAAGTCTTATTGGTGTTACTGAGCCGATACCGCACCAAGCTATTTGCCTTTCGTCACAAAGGCGCATCTTTTGAACAAGCTATTATGGATAAAAACACGGCTTTAGCCGTGCGTTTTTCAGGTCATCGTATTGGTGCATCTTTGGCGATTACCGCAGCTTCTGGCTTAGTTCTATATAATCCAAATGACTTATGGATGGTGTTGGCAGTATGGACAGCTGTTGCCACGGTTATTTTTGTTGCCCAAACCTTAGTCGGCGTATTAACACATATGATCTTCTTACCCAGTATTGATGTTGCCGATGAAGTTGGAAAACAAAAAAACATTGCTATTGGTGCTTTAGAAGGGGCTATTTATATTGCTATAGGTTTGGTCTTTGCGGGTCTTTTTGGTTAAAATTTAACACAAATTCTTATCGTGGTTGCGAAGATTCATGCCTATCTTTGCAACCATTGATTTGAATCTGATCATGATCAAGGCGTTTCTTTCTCTTTTTATGAACCATAAGCTTGAGCCTGATCAACCACTTCAATCAGTTTCATAAAATCAACAGGTTTATGTAGAAAACTCACCACTCCTTTTTATAATGCATCACTGGCTTCTCCTACCGATCCGTGACCTGTCACCACAATAAATTCAAGTTCTCTATTAAAAATAAACTGCTTGCGTGCTTATGTAATCATCTCTAGGCCACTCATGCTCGGCATACGAATATCAACAAGGGCAATGGCAACGTCATTATCTGCATGCAATATATCCAAAGCTTCTAAAGCACAGGCTGCTTCCACACATTGATAACCCTGATCATTAAGACATTCAACGACCTCTTCTCGAATAAAGTCCTCATCGTCTAAAACAAGAATTTTATCATTCATTTTAAAACTCCTACGCTTTCCTCTGTTTTAAAAATAGGTAGTGATACGGAAAATCTTACTCCTTTAGAAGCATTGGCCGCCACAATATTTCCACCCATATCTTCAATAATCCCATAGCTTACCGATAAGCCAAGACCTTTTCTTTCTTTCGAGAACTTAAACGCTCGGCTGACCTATTCCACTCTGTGACTTTCAGTGAGGTATCCACCGCAAAGATCAATGTACTTGCTGTATCAATAAACTGTCTTAATTCAGCAGCAATATTTTGAATGTTTTTTTCTGCTTGCTTACGTTGCCGAATATCTCGAACAGCAAGAACACGCACCCCTTCATCGTCATAATCCACACGCTTACCTTGCATTTCGACACTCAGCACTTCTCCATCGGTATTGATAATCGCAGATTCCCATGCTTCATCATCGTAACGATTCATATGTATGGTTGTTAAAACTGCATCATCTGAACTCACAAAAGCAATGATATCATGACCAATAATCTCTTGGACGAACATACCAAGCATGTCAGCCCCACTGGTATTCACATCGGTGATCACACCCGCTTGATGAAAAAACAAGCCTTCGGTGGTTACTTTAAAAAAACGATCCATACGTTGACTAGCAACATTTTGTAATATTTCTATTTTTTTGCCGTGCTGATATCACGAATTAGAGCCACAGATGTCCATGATTGATCAGCTCCTCCCGCTATCGACTTTCCTATGCCAAGAATAACGTTTTTTTCAGCTTGGGGCAGCGCAAAGCCTTTGCCTTCAGTTCAGGCAAATCATCTGACTCAATTTTTCAAACGTTCAACACACCAAAGTTAAGGATACCACTCCTTCCACAACCCTTTTTCTAAGAGGTGTTTGGGGTAAGCTTTGGTGCTTGTCGCCCATAGATAAAAGCACGATACATGTCTTCCCATGATTC